>VGMA01000029.1 GCA_016866575.1 Chlamydiota bacterium | reverse complement strand
TACTAGCTTACTATTGAAAACCATAAGGTTTTCTAATAATAAGATGAGCTGTCTTCCATCTCCTTGACTTATTGTGATGAGCTCATTTTCTTGCTCTTTAGTCAAATCAAAAGTAGGGTGAATTTGTTTACATTTTTCAATAATGCTAAAGCTAGAATCCTCAGATAAAGATTCTAAAGCGAATATTCTTAACCTTGAGATAACCGCGCTATTTAAGCAAAAAGAGGGGTTTTCCGTAGTAGCCCCAACTAAAATGAGCTCACCTGATTCCACATGCGGTAAGAAGAAATCTTGCTGGTTTTTGGTTAGACGGTGGATTTCATCGATGAATATGATGATCTTTTTATGAAATAAAGGGCTGTTAGCTCGATCATCTATCAATTTCTTGATATCCAAAACGCTACCTTTTGCTCCGCTAAAGATAAAATAGGGAAGATCAAATGAGCGAATATAGATATTAGCAATCGAAGTTTTACCAGATCCAGGAGGTCCCCATAGCAAAAAAGAAAAAGGACAAGCCGCCTCAATGCTTTTTTCTAAAACATCAATAAGCGGCTTTTGTCCAAAAATTTCTTTGAAATGGTGCGGTCTAAGTTTCTCAGTCAGCAAGTTCTAAAGGTATCCTTTCCATCTGTTTCCACTCGGGGTGTTTAAACGCGTGGATGATCAGCGGGATTGCTATCATAACAGCAAGACCAATAATCAGGAAAGATTCATAAAAAGCTAAAGAACCCACATCGATCTGAGAAGGGGGTATGAAGACCAAAAATAGAGCGAATGTGGAAGCAATCATCCCTAAAATGGCTACAAACCAAATTCCGTGGTGTGGATGAGGAATTTTATAAGCTCTAGGAACTGCAGGATGTGAGTAGCGCAGGCGTATTGCTGCTGCAAACATCAAGATATACATCACAAGATAGATCTGCGTGCTTAGAGCACTAAGAATCCAATAAGAACTGCTTAAACTAGGCATAAATAAAAATACACAAGCAGCTATTGTCACAATGATTGCTTGAAACAGCAATAGATTTGTTGGCATACCGTGCTTATTGAGGTATTGAAATACAGGAGGCAAGTTGCCATGAATTGATGTAGTGTAAAGAGCTTTAACAGGACCAATGATCCAAGAATTTACTTCCGCTACAGCGCCGTAGATAAGCAAGATACCCAAAACGGGCAAAAGCCACTGCATATTGTAGTTGGATAGGAAAATTTTTAAAGCCTCCATAAGACCAGAAACTAAGCTCACATTTTCTTTTGGTATCACCATACCTATGGAAAGAGCTCCAAGCATCAATAAGAAAAATACGATGAAGGCGGCTATAATAATCGCTCTAGGGTAGTTTTTTTGCGGATTTTTGACTTCAGAAGCATATCCAGATGAAACTTCAAGGCCTGCAAAAGCGAGAAATAGACCTCCCAAGAAGACTATATTGTCTAAACTATCCATTTTAGGAATCAAAGCGGAAAAAGAAAATTCAATATGGCGAGGCTGTCCGGTTATTACCCATAAAAACGCCATGAAGATCAGGAAGATTCCCGGAAGAATGGTACCTGCTATCACACCGATAGTACTAAATAAAGAAGATGTTCTGATTCCTAAGTAATTCAAAAGAGTCATACCCCAAAAACCTACAAGGACGATTGCTAGAACAAAGTACTTGTTATCAGCAAGTGGGGGATAGAAGACATAAGCTAAGGTTGTAGCAACAAATGCTAATATAGCCGGGTACCAAGTTACATTATGTACCCACTGCATCCATATTGCGAAAAAGCCCCAGGCATCACCAAAGGCTTCTCTTACCCATATATATATTCCGCCAGATTTTGGCCATCCTGTTGCAAGCTCAGCTGAAACAAGCGCTGAAGGGACTAAAAAGAATATTGCGACAATGACAAAGAAGAAAATAGCGCTGTAGCCATACTCAGAAATCAAAGGCAAATTTCTCAAAGAAGCCATGATCGATACATTCAACATGACCAAGACAAATGTGCTGATTACCCTGCGTGGGCCTGCTTTACTCGAAATCTCCACAACTAACTCCTAGAAGCCTTTTTCCGAGACCTTACTAAATAGCTACTTAAAAGACAATCGAGTTATAAATATTTTTTACTTCGTATCCTCTAAAAGATTTTGATGGTCTCTAAGCCATGCAATAATCTCTTGAGATTCGTAAATATACTGGCCGTTGTAATAAAGACATGGAACTTGCCTTCTTCCACCATTTTTCACTAAATCGCGAAGCGCTACAGCATCTTTTGAGACGTCTTTGATCTCAATTTCTTTCCCTTGGCTATCGAGAAATCTAGTCACATGTTTGCAATATGGACATCCCGGGCTAGAAAATAGGTGGATTTGATCTTTTGCATGTAAAGCGGCAAAAGCGGAGCAAAGAAGCGAAAACAAAGCGATTTTTTTGAACATAAAAACTCCAAATGTTGATGGAAATGGTAAGAAAAATCGGAAAAACTGAGAAGTCATTTTTTATACAACTCAAAATCAATGATTTACGAAATGTTCCAAGCTAGCACCTTAAGTCACGTATTTACAGTGTTTTGCAATTTAATTAGTTTGTAATTTCAGAATTTATAATTTTAATTTCAAAATTTTAAAAAAATATTTTCGCCTTCAAAATAGTTTCTGAAGGCAAAATAATAAAAGTCAAAAAAATAATTATTAATTAATTAATTATTTATTTGTATATTAAAGATAAGAAAAAAACCAACCCATGAGGAGTATAAACCATGGTCGTAGCAACTAAGAAAAGATCAGCTAAGAAAAAAGCTGAAAAACCAGCAGTAGTAGAAGTTTTAATGGAAGCAATCGAAGGCAAAATGCCAACAAAACGTCGTGCTGCTAAAAAATCAGCAAAAAAAGCTCCTGCGAAAAGAGCTTCTGCTAAAAAAGTAGCTAAAAAAGCTCCTGCTAAAAAAGCTGCTGCTAAAAAAGTAGCTAAAAAAGCTCCTGCTAGAAAAACTGCTAGAAAAACAGCTCGTAAATCAGTGAAAAAAGTAGCTAAAAAAGTAGTTAAGAAAGTAGCTGCTAAGAAAAAAGCTGTGAAAAAAGCAGTTAAAAAAGTTGTAAAAAAAGCTGTTAGAAAAGTAGCTAGAAAAACTTCAAGAAAAACAGCTCGTAAAACTGTAAGAAAAGTAGCTCGTAAAGCTCCAGCTCGCAGAACTAAAGTTGCAAAACAGTAGTCATTCTGCTTACTAATCTTATTTAATAATTAAGCTCCTATCCTGTAGGAGCTTTTCTATTTTTAAAACAAATAGAGCTGAAACATATCCTATCCAAGCCCCAACTAATAAATCGCTTAAAAAGTGTTGTTTAAGAATAATTCGAGTCAGCATGATTAAGGTAGCTGCAGAATAAATCGCTATTTTATACCTTGGAAATTTTTCGCTAAAAAGTAGTGCAAGTCCCACACAAACAGCTGCGTGAGAAGAAGGGAAAGATAAAAAACCCTTTTCGACATTACCCAAAAAAAAGCCGTAGAGATCTTCTTGCAGATACAAATAAGGTCTTGGCCTTCTTGCGAGCATTTTTAGATTCCCAGCCAAGAACATCGAAATAAGTATCGTAACAAGATAGCGTAAAGCTCTCATCCTCCAAATAATTAAAGATGCAAAAGAGCAAAACAGTAAAAAAAAAGGTGCGCCTAGTTTGGATAGATATTTTGCTGCTAAAAGTAGTTGCTGATTGTAAATCAGTGAGCTAGCGATAAACCGATCAAGAAAAAAATAAGAAAAAAGGGCAAAAATCAAGAGCATCAACATGGCATGAGAGCATAGCATATTGTAAAGAAAAGATCATTGAGATAAATTATTTGTCATGAAATTCGGAAAACGACTCACTATCATGGAAAGAACGTTTAAAGATAGAGGGGAGGTTTCATACCTTGTTTTTCCGAAGAAAAATCGCTTTTCTTCACCTGTAATTCCTTCAAGAGAAGTACCTTTCATTCTCCAAGAGTTCAAATTAGTAAGAGCTCAAACGCAAAAACTTTGCGAGCATTTACAAGTTGAAGATTTTATCATTTCAACATCAAACACCACTTCAGTCAAATGGCTTTTAGGGCATACAAGCTGGTTTTTTGAGCGCCACATACTATCAATCTATCTAGAAGAGTATAGAGAATTTAATGCCCATTTTGAGACTTTATTCAGCTTAGCAGCATCGCAAAAGATCTTTTCTAGACCTTCGGTAGAAGATCTATTAGCCTATAGAACATATGTGGATGCAGCTATAGAAGATCTACTTTTTCACCGTCTTGGCCATCAAGATTTGTATGAAGTTCAGCGCGTAATTGAAATCGGGCTTCATTATGAGACAGAAATCCAAGAAAAACTCTTATCCTATACTAAGCATCACTTCTATATTAACCCCTTGTTACCTTCTTACGAAAAGTCAGAGCCTTCTTTTCAGATTGAGCCCGCTCCTTTAGGACCGATAAATTGGGTCTCTTTTTCTCCGGGGCTTTTCAATATAGGAGCTGATGATGAAAGTTTTGCATTCGTTAACGAAAAGCCTAGACACATCGTCTACCTTCATCCTTTCTCGCTTGCCAATAGACTTGTGACAAATAAGGAGTTTCTCGAATTCATCGATGATGGGGGATACAATAAAAAAGAGCTATGGTCAGAAGAAGGCTGGGAATTTTTACAAAAAAACAAAAAACTGGCTCCAGCATATTTTATCAATGAAGGGGGTGAATGGCTAAATTTTACTTTTAGAGGACTCCATCCGCTGATAGAAAATGAGCCTGTCTCCCATGTAAATTATTTTGAAGCAGCAGCCTATGCTAAATGGATAGGAGCTAGACTAGCAACAGAAATGGAATGGGAAGTTGCAGCTCAAGATCAAAAACTTGGCAATTTTTTTAAATCCCATATTTTGCAGCCTATTGCTTTAAAGAATGCTGATTTAAGTTCCGCTAAATCAAGTGTATTGCAATTGTTTGGTGATGTATGGGAGTGGACATGCAGCCCTTATTCTCATTATCCTGGATTTAAAGAAGAAAAAGAGGAAATCCTTAGCGCTAAAAATCAATTCAATCCTGCTCATAAGGTCTTAAGGGGAGGATCTTGTCTTACGCAAGAAAGCTATTTTAGACCGACATTTAGAGCCTCTTTAGATCCTTCTTCCTCTATTTATTGCACAGGAATTCGTCTTGCTAAGGATCTTTAAAAGCTTAGGTTAAGGGAGTCGTTTTTTCAAGAGGATCAAAGCTTGTCAAAACTTTGATTTCAACTTTAGATTCAGCTACAATGATTTGCCTTGTGCCAACTTCTATTTGATACAAAATTGTCTGAGGACTCAACGGCCTTCTTTCCAGTATTTTGATGTTTTTGTAATTATTGACCATCATAGGACGACCTGTAGAGAGCTTTTTTAGGTAGTAGATGATGATCAAAGCTATAGCCCCTATGGCAATAATGATAAATAGGGTGCGAAAGAATGCGATCTTGTATTCGCCGGAAGCATCCCATGACAATCCATTTTCTTCAGAAGCAGCTTGGATCGTCTGAGGGTCTAAAGTAGGGGAAGTGGGTTCTTGTTCTTCTGCTAAAACAAAAGAGCATAGAAATAGGCAAAATAAGCAAAACTTCTTCATATAAAAAACTTATCTCTTTTTTTTCTTTTCTCGTCCAGCTATTTTAGTCTTATGAAAGGTATCATAGCTTCTGACATCGACGGCACATTGACAGACGAAAACGATGAAATACCCATTGAAGTAGCTTCTTACTTAAAAAAGCTCCATGAAGAGGGTTTTGTCATATGCCTAGTTACTGGCAGGATGTTTTCTTTTGCCAAAAGGGCAGTAAAGCATTTCTTATTTCCTTATTATCTCATCGTTCAAAACGGCGCTGAGGTTCTTCGTATGCCTGAAGGAGAAATAGAAGTGCAAAACTTTATACCAAGGTCAGATCTTCTTAAAATCGCCAAAGTTCACCCCGGTTTTTTAGCTTATGCAGGCAGCGAAGCCGGAGATTTTTGCTTTTATTGCAATCACGACACTCTTTCAGAACAAACAGTTCAGTATATGGATAAACTGAAAGATCTTGTGACAAAAGGATGGGTAAAACTTGACCATTGGGATCAAGTGGAAGCGTCAAAGTTCTCGCTAGTGAAATATTTTGGTAAAAAAGAAGATCTTAAAAAAATTGAGTACCTGCTCAAAGAAGAAGGCTGTTTCAGCGTATCCACGATTCAAGACACAATAGACAAGTCGATATTCATCCTTTTAGTTACAACCAAAAATGCTAACAAAGGGGATATCGTACGGTATTTAATTGAGAAAAAAGGATTTAGCGGACCTTTGATTGCAGCAGGAGATCAAATGAATGATCTTTCTTTATTTCAAGAAGCAGACTGCTCGATTGCCATGGAAAATGGAGATAAAGAGCTATTTCAATACGCTGATATTATTGCACCCCCCTCAGTAACAAGGGGAGTGATTGAAGGATTTGAAAAAGCCTTACGCTTTTTGCAAAGATAAGCTATCTACAGCAAGTCCCATAGTGTTAAGACCATTGTCTACAAACATGATCTCACCTGTGATCGCTGAAGCCATAGGCGATAGCAAAAATAAAGCCGCTTGCCCAACTTCTTCAGCATCTAAATCTTTTGCTAAAGGAGCATTAGCTTTAGAGTAGTTGATCATGTCATCAATAAAGCCAATTGCTTTAGCAGCTCTTGAACGTAATGGCCCGGCAGAAATCGAATTGATACGTATTCCCCACTTTCTTCCCGCTTCAAAAGCAAGCATTTTTGTGTCGCTTTCAAGCGCAGCTTTTGCTGAGCTCATTCCTCCGCCGTAACCTGGAACTACGTGGTTAGACGCAGCGTAGGTCAAATTGAGAACAGCGCCGCCTTGAGGCATAAGCGGTCCAAAATGTTTAACAAGACTGACAAATGAATAAGAAGAGTTGCTGATCGCAGCTAAATATCCTTCTCTACTGGTTTCTAGCAGAGGATTTTTTACCTCAGGACCATTAGCAAGAGAATGGACAAGAATATCGATAGAGCCAAAATCATTTTTAACACAATCGGCAACCTCTGAGATTGTATACCCCTCGCACTCTTGGTAGCGTTTATTGTTTTTGATCTCTTCTGGCACGTGTTGAGAGTGATCAAAAGCAGCGTCTAGCGGATAAACTTTAGCGATTTCCATCAAAGTGCCATCTGAAAGCTTGCGAGATTCGTCGAATTTCCCATTTTTCCAGGAGGTAGTGAAAATTTTTAGTACCGGTGTCCATGTTCCCACAATTACTTCAGCACCAGCTTCACAGAGCGCTTTTGCTATAGCAAATCCATATCCATTGTCATCAGCGACCCCTGCAACAAAAGCCCTTTTCCCTTTTAAATCCATTTTTAGCATGTTACAATCTCCTTAAAGAAGACCCATTGTAGCCGATAGACCCTTTTAACGTCCACTTGAGCGCTCTATCCATGTATTGAAAAAAGTAGAAAAATCTGGTTGCACTAGGAGTTTCTAGAAGTCACTTTTTACTTTTTTTGACCCCTTCCACAAGAAAATAGCAGATATTTTTTTCATAAAAAGCATAACCCTTGAGTTCTATAAATAGCGCTGGCAAAATGGATTCATGAAGTACAAAGATCTTAGCTCTTTTGAAAATCACATCAAAAAATCGTTTCCTGATCATGTCTCTCAGGCCTTTTTGTTTTCCATTCCGGTAAAAGATGAAAGAGATTTCATGATAGAAAATCTCGTTAAGAGATTGACCCATTTTTTCCCTTCACTGGATATGTGGAGTTACGATAAAGAGCGCCACAGCATAAGAGATCTAAGTGAGAAACTCTCTTCTAATTCCCTGTTTCATCAAGGAACGCTCTTTGTTTTTGACAATTTAGAAGATTTAGACCAGCAGGCCCTCGATCTAATTAAAAAAGTGATTGAAAAAGGGGAAAAAGACTCATTTTATATCCTTGCTAGCAGTAGCGCTAAGGGGAAAATCGCCTCTTTGTATACAGATCTAAAAAAAGAGTTAATATCACTTGATTTAACAGAAGAAAAACCCTGGCACCGCAAGGAGAGAATCGTCTCTGAACTGTATGCTTATGCGAAAAGGTCCTCTAAGGTTTTAGAGCCTGTGCTAGTTGAAAGACTCATTACCGTCTGTCAGCTCAATCTAAAGCTGTTATTTTCTACTTTAGATCGCTGCATAGTCTTTTCTGGTAAAAAAGAGTGTTTGACTTTGCAAGATTTACAGACCATTTTGCCTTCTGATCCTGAAGAAAGGATGTGGGATCTGGCAGAAAAACTCGTTTGGTCTAAACAAATTGTTCATATAGATGATAACGATTGGCTCTCTTTTTTAGGAGCTGTTCGTTACCAGATTCAACTAGGAATGAAGATTCTTAGTAGAAAAAATCCAGGTGTAGAAGATTTTCCTAAGATCAACAAAAACCGGTTTCCTGATTATGTCAAAACAGCAAAAGAGCTTGGTTTGCCATTTTTTAAAGAAGCACTCATCTATCTTTTTGAGCTCGAAGTTGACGCAAAAACCTATCTAGATCCCAAAAAAGCTCTCGATCTACTCATTTTCTATTTCCAACAAAAAAGGTCTTATGCTCCATCTATTACCTAATTTTCTTGCTGAAGATACTGATGCAAAAAAGATTTTTCCACCCTCTATTTACGAAGTCTTTCCCACTTTAGATGTGCTGATTGTTGAGACGCCAAAAGAAGCAAGAGCGTATCTAAAACGCCTTTTGGCTTCAGATCCTGAATTGTATAAAAGACTTCTTTCATTGCCGATGAAAGAATACAATGAACATACAACAGATAAAGAAATCAGCGAGCTTTTAGAGAAATCTAAAAATTTCGCCTATCTCTCTGATGCAGGACTTCCTTGTATTGCAGATCCAGGTTACAAATTAGTAAAACTTGCGAAAGATTTGGGTATAGAAGTTATGGCTCACATAGGTCCAAGTTCTGTCATATTAGCCCTCATGTTATCGGGTATGAACGCCGCTTCTTTCACATTTTACGGAAATTTCTAGCCATGTGTTCATTGAAACACCTTATAGAAACGAACAGACTCTTGAAAAATTACTCACAATATTGAAGCCAAGTGTAACACTATGTGTAGCTCTTGATTTGACAGGACAAAATCAAGAAGTCCATAGATATACTGTCAGTGATTGGAGAAAAAAAACCATCAATGTCCAAAAACGACCTGCAGTCTACGTTATTTCTCCGTAAAGATCTCAAGCTTTTTGATCGAGTTGCCAAAAAAATAGATCCCTTTCCACCGTTTGATCAACATCATCCATTTTTTTGGCAAAAAGATTGGTTTGATTATGCTCTGCTTAGTGATCTTACTAAAGAGCAGATCACCTCTTATGCTCTTTTATCAGCCATTTTTCCTCTAGATCCCTTAGTATCAAATATCGAGATAGTCGATCTTGATTCAGCAAGAGGAAAAGAATTATTTTCTCTTATGTGCAGAGGAAGCTTAAAAAATGAAGGGTACGAAGAGCTTTTAAAACTTCCAAGCCCTGTAGAAAGGCTCATTTTTAAAATCAGCTTTCATCAGAAATCAACGATGAAACCCTTTAACGATTTTGTTCTTAGAGGCGCCTGTTATGATCATGAATCGATCATCCACTTAATGCCTTTAAGTATGCACAAGCTCTTGCAATGCCAATTTTTTGATAATGTTCAAGAGATTAGCAGCTGTTTTGGGTATAGCACCCATTTCCAAGACTGGTGTTTTGATGTAAGACCTTTGAGTATACCCAATTCAAGGTTTTTCATCCCAAGCGCAGTGCATGGTCAAAAAGCGATCCACCCTTTAGAAATCATGCTCCACGACACAGCCCATTTGATTCTTTCTTCTCATATCCCTAAGGAAGATCGGCTATTATTTCAACAAATGGGTAGATCCATTTATCAACAAGGGGAAAAAAAGCTCGCTATTTATCTCGTAGACATGCCATTTATTAGCTACTTAGATCTTCCTAAAGAGAAAGCTTTTTGTACCTCTTTATCCATAGCAATCTATCGCAGTGCATCAAAAAATTGGGATAATCGTTTCATAACACAAATAATCAACGGACACATATCAGATGAGCTCAAAAAGCAGCTCGATGGAAAAAGATGGTCCTTACTTAAATGTATAGTAGAAAAAGAACTAAAAAAATTGAAGCTATCAAGCTCAGAATTGCTTTTGTTTTGATCTAAAAAAAGGGCGAGAGAGCCGATTTTATAAGGGCTAAAAAATCGGCCGCTCGCTTTTCGACAATCTTTAACGATTTGGAAGTGCTTCGATAATGATATCGCGTACTCTTTTCATAGAGCTATTAAATGGTTCTTTGATTGGCCCTTCTACGTGCTTGATCTGTTTTGCTGTTTGATAATCCACATTATTTACAAACATAATGGTAGCCGACTGAGGAGAGGCTTTAACAAACTCCATCCCCCTTGCAGGATTGCAAGTAACAAAATTGCAAGCTGCTCCATGCGCTTTTGCTACATAACCAACACTATTGCCTATGATATTATTCATAAAAAAACCTAATTTATTTTTATTAACTCTTAATATTATATAATAAAGTTTAATTAAATATCAAACTTTATTATTTAAATCCTTAACGAGGGTTAAGATTGATTGATTTGTTCTAATGGCATTAATTATAAACTATTTAAATATATTTATTGCAGTTTAAATACTGTTTATTTAGCATTTAAAGAATGATAAAAAAAATTGCCTTATTTACGTTTTGGCTTAAGTCTATCTATGCTTCATCCACATTGTTTGTGGCTATAGCTGGGGGGACCGGCTCTGGAAAAACCACATTAGCAAAGAAAATCCATGAGCGCTTTCCTGAAGCGATCTTAATCAGTCAAGACGCGTATTATCGAGATTTATCCCATTTAAGCTTAGAGGATAGAGCAAAGGTCAATTTTGATCATCCTGATGCGCTTGAATTTTCGCTTTTAAAAAGCCATATTTTGATGCTCAAAAAGCAAATGCCAGTCCACATCCCTATCTATGATTTTTGCCACCATACAAGAATTGAAGATGTCGAGCTCATTGAGCCCTCTAAGATAGTTCTTGTCGAAGGGATCTTGCTTTTTGCCGTAGAAGAAGTTAGAGATCTGTTTGATTTGAAAATTTATGTCGATACAGATAGCGATGAGAGAATTTTGCGTAGAGCGATTCGAGATATACAAGAAAGAGGAAGAAGCTTAGAAGAAGTGCAAAATCAGTACATCGATACGGTTAAACCGATGCACGAGATGTTTGTCGAACCAAGTAAAAAATATGCCGATATCATTATTCCAGCAAGTAGACATAGTGAAGCTGCTATCGATTTTGTGATAGCAAGACTCAGCCAATTTCTCAGTCAATCAGCTCCATAGCCACTTCGTCATAAAAAAGACGCCCTTTTTCTGTAAGCTTATAGGTGACATCTTTTTCAATCAGCCCCTTATTGATTAGAAGCGATAGCTTCTCTTCAAATTCTCTAGAAGGGTTTTCGATTAAAACCCCTTCTTTAACGCGAATCCCTACAGCGATCAATTCAGAGAATGCTCCTTGCGGGGGTAGAGTTTCTGTAAAACCTATCGGTAGACGATTTTCATAGAGAGCTTTTTCATAAAGGGGAAAATTGCACATGTTTTGGATTCTGCTGCCATTTAGATAACTAAAAGCAGAAGGACCAAGTCCAAGAAACTCTCTGCCTTGCCAATAGCCTAAGTTATGCAATGAGCGGTATCCCTTTTTAGCAAAAGCGGAAATCTCGTAGCGCTCCCATGGATCTTGATCAAAATGGGATATGGCTTCTTGAAGCATTTTTAGACTTTCTTCATCGGAGGGGAGTTTTTTTTGCAGCTGCGTTTTTTTTCTATGAAAAGCGGTGTGGGGCTCGATGGTGAGATTGTACAAAGAGAGGTGGGTAATCGGAAGAGCTTTAGCGATATTGAGACTTTGGGCAAACATGGAAGGTTTTTGATGAGGAATATCGTACATCAAATCGATAGTGATATTTTCAAATCCTGCAGCTGAAGCTGCTTCAATCGATTCTACGGCTCTTTTTGCGCTGTGATTTCTACCAAGTATCTGTAGTAGGTGATCATCAAAAGATTGTACGCCTATGCTAATTCTATTGATCCCGAGACAGCGAAGCTCTTTAAGTTTTTCTTCTGAAAGATCTTCTGGGTTCATTTCTACGGTGATTTCGATCCCAGACGGCAAGCGAGATAGTATGCTCTCAAAATAATTTGTACTGAGCAAAAAGGGTGTACCCCCTCCAAAATAGCAAGAAACTAAAGAGGAGCTTTCAAAAAAGGATTTACGAAGATCCCACTCTTTTAGTAGAGCGTCTATCCATCTTTTTTCTTCTTCTTGACCATACTTAAGGACAAAAAAATGGCAATAAGGACATTTTTTTCTACAAAACGGGTAGTGAATATAAAGGCTTTTATCCATGCAAAAAGTATAGCAAAAGCCTTATTTAAAGAAGCATGAAAGGGGATAGAAAAAATTAAATCTATTTTTTAGCAGCGTTTTGATTTTTTTCTAAAACCCTTCTATATGCAGCGCGGCCCCGCTCTATTCTAACGCAATCTTCTTGCATACAACTTTCTGAATCAGGACTTATACGAGAAGCTAATGTTGAAGCTAATGCATCTTTGTAATGGCTGATTTCGTGTATTTTGTACGATCGTAAAATGTAGTCTTGAGCTTGTCTTATGAACACACATTTTGGGTTTTTTTCTATAAAATTAGGAGCATCTACTAAAGAAATCTGGATATTTTTTTTGTTAGCTCTTATAGATACAAGCCTTTGTATTGTTTGATGAGCACTATAATCAGAAGGTAAGATACTAGGATTTAAGATAAAAGTAGTATTTTCTTCATGAATGCCTGCATCGGCTTTTTTTCTTCTGATCTCTTCTAAATCACTTACAGTATATTGACGGCATCTATCTTCTAAAGTGCTTGTGATTAGATTGTTTGCTTTTCTAGCTTGGTTATTAGTGATTTCATGGATGTGGTTTTGTAAATAATCTGATAGCTCTAAAAGCTTGTCAATTACACCTTCTAAAGAAATTTGACGTGTAGAAAGTTCATCAGCAATCAGATCAATAGCATCTTTTTGCAAAAAAAGAGAACAAAGGCAATCAAAGATCATTTGAAAAAAATCTTTAAACGATTGTACAAAATTTTCCCAACAATCAAGATCTAGCGTATCAATCTCTTCTAAAAGTAGATCTTGATCTCGTAATTCTTCGGATAACAAAAATCGCGCATTTGTTCCAAATTCATAGCATTGAAAAATATTATATTGAAGAACATTTGGTGTATTAGCCATTTCAAAAACCTTATTACAATATGTTAACGATTAATAATTTAACACGTAATTTATGTAAAATCAAATAAAAAGATGTTAAAAGTTTTCAATCTAATTTTATGTTTTAAATTAAAATAGAAAAAAGAGGGGGGGTAAACCAATACGTTCTCAATCAATCCCGAAAAAAAGTATGCATAAAATCTAAAACATAGCACGCTTCTAAAAAGTCTTATTCAGAAAGAGAGCTCAAGCATTCTGTTGTCTTGAATAAAAAAGAATAAATCGTTCTCGAAGAGCTTTAAAATATCAAGGGGATGGATTCAAAGACTCATCCCCTTGGGCTAGAAATTTCTTAAAAGTATTCATAAGAATTAGCACTAGCTTTTGGCATGTTAGCTAAATCTTCTTGGTAAGAATTTTGCTCTGTGTAGGCATCATTTCTTAAAATAGTTCTTATGTTTATGTGGTAGCCCATCTCATGAATTTGATAAGATTTTAGGATATAGGCTATCGCTTGTTGCACTAGCTTTGCTTTAGGATAGAAATCTATATAAGCCTTAGCATCTAGTAAGTTATAAGAGTGTCTTCTTAAGCTTAAGTCTTTAAGCACAAGCTGTTCAAGAGTACTTTGAACTGTCAAGCTTTGAGGGATAATTTTAGGCTCTCTCACGTTCAGGTGCTCATTACAAGCTAGAGCGTCAATATCTAAAGAAGTAGCG
>VGMA01000028.1 GCA_016866575.1 Chlamydiota bacterium | reverse complement strand
CAGAAAATCGGTTTTGGGGGCTATGACATGCCAGAACAAACACCGAAAAAGGCTAAAGCTCCAAAACCGCAAGTGGTTGAAGAAAAAACTATAATCGAATTGCCCAAAGAAGATGGTATTGTAACCATAAAGACCAAAAAGGCTGTTGCTGCTATGAAAATGCTCGTCGAGGATGATCCTAACATGGCAGAGGAAATACAAACCATAGTCCAAGACAAACTACAAAGTTTAAGAATTTTTGATGATGATCCCGATGTACTCAAAGCTATCTCTATTTACGAGGACTTTTTGAAAGCAAGCCTTGCTTACGGCGGTAAAATAGAGAAGCTTCAGAAAAAACAAGAACTTTATGAAAGAGCACTAACTAACTCAAACTCAGTTCTCGATAGAGAGCTTATGGAAAAAAAACTACAAAACCTTAACGAAGAAAAAACTTTCGTATGAAAAAGAAAAGACTATATCAAATGAGCAATTATCTCCCTAAAAGGGAAATAGTCTCTATCAAGACAAAAAAAGCCGTAATTGACTCTGATCAAATACTCGATGGAGTATATGTAAGAAAGAAAAAGCTAGCTAAAGGAGAATATGCCAAAGGTGGTAAGACGGAAAAAACCATGACAGCCAAGCAAATCGCCAAAAAACTTATTAAAATTGATAGCGATACTTGGGATAAATTAGAAATAAACTCAGGAAGTCAGTTGTATAGTGATATGGAGCTTCAGAAAAAGTATATCGCTGAACTCGATAAAAAAATGTTAGAAAACCCTGAATTTTCTACCTACTCAAATAAACAAAAAGTATTTGATGAATTAGAGAATGAGAATCATCATGCTATGAACTCTTACCTCGCAGGAAAAGGATATTTTGGATCTCTTGATAGAGAGCTAATGAAAAAACAGTATGACTATACTATGCGTCAATATGGGCAAGCTTTTACCTTAAATCCTGAACTTATTACAACAACTATGGCTGAAGGTGGTAATGTTTCTACGCCATCACGCATGCCTACATTAGATGAAAAAGTGGAAGATATTGTCGGCTCTCCCTCATGGCATAGCTTGGATGCAGAAGAAAAGGCAGACCTGGTTCAACTTATGGTTGCCGATGGCGACGTGAAAATATCTTTTTCTTATGGCGGCTATATGCGAGAAGAAGAAATCGATTGGGGTATCTACGAACCCTCTATGCGTAAAGCAGACGACAAGTTTGTCGTTTATTCACGATCTCATGGTGTTATGAGCTTTAAGAATGAAGAAGAAGCCAAAGAATATATGAAAGGAGTAAAAAAAGATCTTTTTGAGATGACGGAAGAACTTGATAGGGATGCTTACGCTAAAGGCGGTGTAACTGAGGCCGTTAAGTATAAAGTGGTTTATCAAATGAAGGGTATGGATGCCCCCAAAGAGAAAATGTTTGATGATAAGGGCAAGGCAGAAGCATTTGTGGAAATGATGTCAGACGATGAAGATGTTTCTAAGATTAAGATGGAAGAAGTGACGGAAAAGGTCAAAAAAACTACTACAAAAGCAGCCGAAGCAGTCGCACCACCAGTAAGTCTTTTTGGTATGGCTAAAGGTACGACTGCTAAGACAAGTCCTAAGAAAGCCAAGCCCCAAGTACAAGTTGCGGGCATTGCAGAGGATATAAGACGATACGATGAGCTTCATGCTGTCATAAAAAACGCAGAGGCTGAGAAAGAAGTCTTGCATGGCACGCTTATACAAGTAGGTATCGACAAATTTATGGAACTATATGAAAGACGCGGATCTAAGCCTGAGAGCTTTGAATTGGCAGATGGGGATCAGGCTATTTTATTTATGGTAAAGGATCAATACGAGAAGGTTACGCCTGAAAAAGCAGGTATTTTAGAAGCCTACCCCGACCTTTTGGAAACAGAAGTCAAGTATTCATTCGATCCCGCTACCCTTGAAAGGGTTGGAGATGTAATAAGCCGCCTAATTATGGATAGTAAATTGCTGTCAGATGAGGATAAAAGAAATCTTCTCGTTGTAGAAACCAAGCAATTTGTAAAGAAAGGAACTATTGATCGCTTGCTCAACTATGATGATCCAAGATTGATTTTCGATCTCGTAAAACCACAAACAGGCTTAAAATAAATAAAAATGGATAAACGCACATTAATTGTAGTCGGATCAAGCACAGCCATCGGATTTATTGGCGACGTGGCAACATATTCAGTTGCCGCATCAAAAGATGGCACTGGAAAATTTAAGATTGTTTTTCCTAAAGGTAAAGACCTTGTAGCTGTATTGTTTTTAGGTGTTGTTGGCGGATTTGTGATTGACTATTCACTGAAGATTATAGAAGAATCTATGAAAACAAAAGAGGAAAAGCTGTTGGACAATCTTTTCGGAGAGGAAAAGCGAAAGCTTGCTGAAGGTCGAATCGTTGGGAAAACGCCCACTGGGGTTATTTGGTCATAATAAAAAATTAAAAAAATGGATATTTCTCAAATCGCACGGCGCAGAGAAGTGCAGGTGTTAATAGGTTTTGGTTTGCTTTTAGGAGTAAGTTATTATCTGTTCTTAGCACGTAAAAAGAAAGAATTGGAAGGTAAGCAATGAATCAGCAAACTAGACAAATTTTTGTAGTTACAACAACTACTGCGATTGGATTTTTAGGTAATGTATTGTCGTATAGCCTAAAACTACCCAGCAACAGAAAACACTCTATAACAGACTTTAAGTTTGTATTTCCAAAAGGTGTAGAGTTGTTTTATGTTTTATCAATTGGTTTTGTAGCTGGTTTAGTTATTAATAAAAGCTTACAAAAAATAGAAAATAATTTTAAAACCAAAGAAGAAAAATTATTAGAAGAAGCTACTGCTATAGAAACTGAAAAGGCTTTGGCAGGGGTTGTTTTGGGTAAAACACCTGTAATTACATGGGTATAGAAAAATTAAAAAAGAGAAAATATGAACTACAAAAAATTAATCGCAGACAAAAACTTAACAGTAGAGCAACTTCCCAAAAGACTACAAAAGAAGATTAATGAAATCGAAAGTGTAGCTCAAAGAGTAGAAGAATTATTGAAAATTAACCTTGACGAAAGCGAAAAAGACATGCTCTTTCAAGCCCAAGTTCAAGTCAGTTCTTTGGATAGAGAGATTGAAAAAGCGGTACGAAAGTTCAACCCTTTTTTGTACAAAAAAAAGCTAGATCACATCGCTCGTGTAAATGAGCAAAAGCTCAAAGATGCAGAGGCTTTAAAAAAGGCTCAAACAGAATATATAGAGACAGAAAAAGTAGAACAGATTGAGGAAGCCGAAGAACTTGAGGAGCAGGATCATGTAGAAACACAGGATAATATAGAAACAATTGAGAATGAACCTCGGTTTCAGGAGTCCGATCCCGAACAAGAAGAATTTGAGACAAATGATGTTGAGCAGCAGTTGATAAATCTTCGTTCAAAAATAAATATCAAACCAGAGAGTTTTATTGAAGAACCAAGTGAAGCTAAAGATTTTGATTCAAGTGAAGCTTTTGATCGGGTGGGAGTCGCTACACCTAAGAAGATGAGCAAGGGACTTATTTTAATGGGAGTTGGGGCTTTTCTGCTTACCTGGGGGGCTGTAAATTTTTTTAAAGAACGTAGAAGTTAATGGCATATCAAATAAAAGAATACACTAAAAGGCAAGCTAAAAAGCTCGGCGTAATCGTCAAGCCTAGCACTGTGCAAGGAAAAAAGATTGATGTGTTCAACAAAAAAGGAGAAAAAGTCGCTTCAGTAGGTGCAATTGGATACAAAGACTACCCGACATTTATTCGGGAAAAAGGTAAAGATTATGCCGACGCACGCAGAGCACTTTATAAGAAAAGACATGAAAAAGATCGCAAGAAAAGAGGATCTCCTGGATATTATGCAGACAAACTTTTATGGTAAAAACAAAAAAAAACAAAACATTGACTACCAATCAAGCTATAGAATCTGGAAGATCCTACTTCAGTAAAACAAGCGATGTTATTATTAAGGTTGCAGCCATAGTTGGTGCTGTAACCATTTTAGCGGGTGCTTATTCTTATTACATAAACAACATTTGGATTCCAAAAGTAGAAATTTTGGATGTTGATTTTTCAAAGGCCTTCGCCAAAGTTAAGATTGGCACACGAGAAATCTATATTTACGGAGACGCAACCTTTATGCTCAATACCTTCGGCGATTGGGGTATCAAGTTTGGAAGCTCAAAGTCAAGCAATACATACGATCGATTAGAACTGACAAATATCTGGCAAATGGTCAAATATCTGGCAAAATGATATAAATTTGAACTAAAACAAACAAAATGGCTCAAGAGAAACTATTACAGGTTTACAATGGACTACCCCCTTGGGCTAAAGGTGTTGTGGCAGTAGGTGGTCTTGCTATTGTATATTTTACAGGCAGATTTACTTACAATTTTTTCAAAAGACAAATAGATATAAGGTTTGCTAAAAAAACGAGAGCCGAATTTCAAGATGATATAAGAAGACTCGCTAATAAAGGCATTAGACCTACATTTTTAGAGTCTCAATATTTAGGTTGGGCAGATCAAATACAAGAACAATTTTCAGGTTGTGATTCCAAGCAAAATGTGTTTGATATGAGCGATCCACTTTTCGGTTGGGCAGGCAGTTATAGCGGAAGTGGAAAATTATTTCTTAACATAGTAAAAATCTTACGAAACGATGCTGATTTTGCGGCCTTGGTTGCTGCCTATGACATAAGAACATATTCTCAGTGTGGTAACATATTTGGTCTTAATATTTTTGGTGAGGTAACAGGAAATCTATTTACTGCTATCATTGACGAATTAGATCCAGGAGAAAGAAATGGTATTAATAAGTATTTAGAAAGCAAAGGCATAACATATCGTGTTTAAAACAAACAAAATGAAAAAAAAGGCACTTTTAATTGCTGTTGGCATAGGAGGTTTAGCATTAGCGGCTTACTTTATTATAAAAGGAAGAAAAGGTGGCACAATCCCTGACACAATCCCTGACGGTAATGGTGGCGGTGGTGGAATATATCCCACAATAGCTGGATTAGATTATGCAGAAATGGCTGATGATATTCATTCCGCAATGGATGGATATGGAACTTCTGAAGACCTAATTGAAAATCAAATTTTAAAGCTGCGAAATAAAGCTGATTGGGATGCTTTAGTTGCAACATATGGCGTGAGAACTGTAAGTAGCGGTAGAGGTAATATTTTTCAAGATGATTTTACTGGAACATTACCACAAGCTTTAAAAAATGAATTAGATGAAGATGAAATGGCTGATTTGAATGCGAAACTAAGAAAAATAGGAGTGTCCCTATGATACCTTTTATTTTAATAGCAGCTGGCGGTTTTTTGATGGGTAGCTCACGATCTAAAATGTTCGGATTGGGTGACATTGTAGAGGAAAAACCAATTGAAGTCGGAGATGAAGTTGTTTTCAGTTTTAAGAGCGACACATGGGTAGAACTTTTTGATGATAGCCAAGATCTAGTAGCAGAAGAACAATTTCAGGAAGGCGGAATGTTCGAGGTTGTTGTAAATGAAATTACCGACGTTTTTTATCTTGTAACGCTTCCCGAAGGATATTCTGCCGCGATTAACAAGAATGACGTAGATGTCGTTGCCATCAACGATGAAGTGGCTTCATATCGAAATGGTGGTAAACTAAAAACATTTAAAGCTGGGGGTATAAATCAACCTTATTACAATGTTGGGATATACAAACCCAATTACAATTATTTTCTAGATTTCGCTGAAGTAAGCAATCATTGGGAAAAAACTAAAAATGTAAAAGAAACTGTATCTAAGTTCAAAAGCGTGTTAGCAGCTCAAAAGAAAAAAAATAAATACATAGGTTATTTCTTTACACAACGAGATTATCAAAAGTTGTTTAATATACCCGAACATGATTACAACAGAACAAAAAAGCAAATAAAACTAATTCAAGAATTAAGAAAAGTAAGCGAAGGAAATAAGATTGCAAATAAAGAGCTATTGGAAGAAGATTTTAAAGATGTAATAGCTGAGTATAAGAAAAGTCCAAAAGAAGAAAGTACCGCAGTGATGTTTGTAGACGTGCTTAAAAACAAATATCCAGGTATCGAATTTAAGATGACTTCATTGTACCCGATCTTTAAGATAAATCCTAGAGCAATGACTGATGAAGAATTAGCCTTCACTACGAATGTTAGACGTTTGGCTAAGTCAGTAGATAAGTCTAACAAGGCGTATATCTATAAATTTAAACATGGAGGCTTACCCTCTTAAATTTTTATTTATGATCCCATATATTTTAGCAGGAATAGGCGGTTATTTAATCGGCGATGCTTATAGAAAAAAGTATAACCCTTTAAGCAATCCATACAACATATTGAAGGACGGAGGCATGACAAGTGATTGGAAACTTTTAGACGCTGGGGATGGTGTTGAATACGAGATTTGGAGCAAAGAGGGCGTCAAATATCGAGTTCCAATAGAACGAGAAGACGATCTCGAATCTGGCGAACCAAACATCAATAGATACTTTGATCAAGCGGAAAAGTATGCAAAGGGCGGCGAAACCAAATGGATTCAAGAAGCCATAAAAAAGCCTGGGGCACTTAGAGCCGAAGCCAAAAGGCAAGGCTTGATAAAAGGGGACGAAAAACTTTCAAAAGCTGACCTAGATAAACTCGAAAAAGAGGGCGGTAAGACTGCACAACGAGCAAGATTGGCTAAAACTCTAAGAAAACTAAAATGATACCATACCTACTAATGATTGCTGGTGGTTATTTAATTAGCCAGTCTTTGCATGAAAAAAAAATGACTTTAGCCAAAGGCGGATCTCTGTCCGATGGCACTATTGAATATGATGTTGAAATCGAGGCAATCAATGAGGAAGATGGAAATAAATATCGTTTCATTTATGACATAATTGCAAATAATGATGAAGAGGCTCTCGATAGAGCCAAAAATATGTTTATGGTTGATGACTACGGAAATCTAACTATAAAAGCCGCTAAAATTAAGCACGAATACGAATTTATGTCCAACGGAGGCGTAACAACCGAGGCTTTTTTAGAAAACCCCACTTTTACCTTTAAAACCATCGAAGAGCATGAAAACGCGAAAAGTGGTGGCTACATCGATGAGTACGACATTGTCAGGGTAGTTATGCAAAACGATTTTAAAACCGTTGATTTCCCTGTACATAGTTTAGAAGAATATAATAAAATAAAAAATAATGAAAATAAAGCAAAATACATAGTTAAATCATATCAAGAAAAACATGTTTACGATGTACAAGATTACTATGATCCCGAAGACGATACGGAAGACTATGAATATGAGAGATATGACGATGAATACGATGTAGGAGGTAAAATAAAAAAAAGTAAAATAAAGAAAAAAAGCACTAAGTTTGTTGACATAGCAAATGCCATATCTAAAAAGCTTCAAGGATCGAAAGTTCCTGCTAGACTTAAAAAGGATTATGGTACTACTTACAATAAAAAAGAAGCAGAGGAAGCAGCAAGAAGAATAGCTGGAGCACGGTTAAAAAAAATTAAAGAGTGATGGAAAAAAAACTCATTGGTAACGTTTCAGTAGACAGCGGGCAGATTATTATAGTTGATCCTGCATACCTTGACAGATATGTAGTCAATGATTTTAATTACGAAACTGGAGTAAAAAAGGGTAATAAGCGCTACTCATTGTGGCAAAAAATAGATGGCACTCATATCAATTGGGCCACGCCAATCAAAAAAGAAGGTGGAAAGACAATGAATGATCTTGCCGAAGAGGGATGGGAAGTATTTGAAGAGTACCCTGACAAGGGTTCTTTTTCGTATTCGGGTGTGTCATCAGTAACTTCCTCTCAAAATTTTGGAGAGATAACGGCAGCAGGCTTAGCAACAGCAATAGTTTCTACATCAGGTTATGGAGATGGCAACTATCCCGTTACTGCCACTATTGAAGATGGTCGAGTAGTGAAATTAGAGATAGATTTTAAGTAAATTTACAAAAAATAAACCCCAACAACATGGCAAAAGCAACCGCAAGCAAGAAAGGAGAAAAGATTAAACTAATTTCTGCACATGCAAAGAAAATTTGGAACAAGGAAGGAGGCGAAAAATGGAAAGACGCTATCAAGCGAGCTTCCGTTGATCTTAAAAAGCAAAACAAAATATAGAATGCAATCAACATGGTTAAATTTTACGGGATTTCCTAATCAGACTGTTCTAAACCAGAACTTTCAAGACACGATAATCAAAAGCTCACAAGAGCAAAAGGACACCTATTTTCGAGTAGCAACAGCGTGCCAAGATTGGTACACACCCGTATTTAGCAACGATGTAGTAATACCCCCTAAATCAGCCTCTGTTCCTGAAGTTCCAGTGGTATCAATAGAACTAAAAGAGGTAAAGAGAGAAGAACCTAAATCTTCTGCAACTGCCTCATCCGCCCCCGCTGAAAATTCGCCTCAGGGGCTAACGATGCCCCCGATAAAAATTGAAGAAAGAACATTACTTAACGCATTACTAATCGGTCTTGGAGCCGCATTGGTTGTAAAAATCTTATTGTAATGGTATCAGGAATTACTTCTGCGCCTGCACCTTCATCTGCACCCGCGCTTGCACCAGTCGCAACCGCACCCATGCCTACACCTGCGCCTGCACCTACAATGCAAAATGGCGGAATGTCAATGCAAAATGGCGGAATGTCAATGGGTGGCAGTGGTAAAGTGACTGACATCCTGAAAAGAATTAACGTCGTAGAACTGGGCTTCGGAGTCTTAGGGGCTGCTGCTTTATACTACACAATCTACTACTATCGTTATAATCTAACCATATCTAAGACTTTTAGAAATGAAATTGAAAACAAAGTGGATGACTTGAGCATAAAAGTCACAGACGTGCAAAGTGCTGTTGAACGAGATAAGACTAAAGAAACAACGCAAGGATTCTTTTAATCTATGCACATAAACGAACTTCAGTACGGTAACCCTGATCGTAATCACTTTTATTACCTAAACAAAACAACTTATTTAGATACACTTCTACCTGAGTTGCAGAGTTTTCCATTTCCAGCCAACGACAGCGAAGAAACAAAAGCAGAGATTCAAGAGTTAATAAATACGACCAATCAGTTAGCTGATAACGAAGAATTAGTCAGACGTTTTGATCTTTATGACAACTCTTTTGAAAAATACATGGTCGAAATCTTAGCGCAATCAGGTATTCCTTTTGGCGATGTGGATGTTCTTTTACAGTCAATTAAGGACGATATTAAACCACTTTTGGTTAAGTTAAAATATCATTATCAGCGGGTAAGACCTTATCAGCTATCTAAAATGCTAGGCATGGAGCTAATATCGTTCAAATCAACTGCTGCGGACTCCCCGTCTTATCCATCGGGGCATGCATTTCAATCTCGCGTGTATGCTGAAGTAATTGGCAATCAATATCCTAAATATCACAAAGCCTTACATGATCTTGCCACTGATATAATGTGGTCTCGTGTTTTCATGGGAGTTCACTACTTATCTGATTCCCAATTTTCTGACTATGTGGCTTCAGTTGTATGCAACCATCCCGAATTTAAGAAAAAATATAAGTTATGAGAAATTATGGGACTTCATATCAGTCAGCTTCCACATGCTGTAAAAAATAAATTAGGCTTAAAAGATCCAGTACACAAGCAATTCTGGGCACAAATAGGCTCGAAAAATCCTATTTATTTTAGGTCATCTTGGGAGTACTATTATGCTATTTTTTTGGAACAACTCAGAACTGAGGGTAAAATAATTGATTGGAAACACGAGCCCAAGTGCTTTTGGTTTGAAAATATAAAAAGGGGGGTTAGATCCTATTTGCCAGATTTTTGCGTCACCCATCTTAACGGAGACGAAGAATGGGCTGAAGTGAAGGGCTACTACGATTCTAAAAGTAAAACCAAAATGAAACGTATGGCTAAGTATTATCCAAAAATTAAGATTAGATTAGTGGGAACCGAATGGTTCAAGAAAAATCTAAAAGCATGTAAGGCGTTAGAATCTATTTTTGTTATTAAAAATTGAATATCTTTGATTTAAGGTAAAACAATGAACGCTAAAGCTTTATCAATATCTAATCAAATATTGGCAGAACTATTTGAAACTGTAGAGATTATAGGTATTGAAAAAACTATCAAAACACTTCAAGATGCTAAGCTGAAGTCTTTGTCTGGACAAAACGATGATATTGATTTTATTTTAACCTGTGTTAGTGACTTGACTGAAGTTTCTAAAGAAAGGATTTTGTCAAGCTATGATAGAACAGATGACAGAAAATTAGCTATGGCGATAAGTGTTTATATGTTGCGGAGCGAATACGATTTCAGTTATCCAGATCTTAAAAAGATTTTCAATAAAGACATGGCGGCATTATATCGATATTATGAAATGATAGAAAAAATGCCCACAAAGCCTAAAACGGAATTCGATAAAAAGATAGAGGCTATATTAAAGAAGATAAAACTATTAATAACAAAGAAAAAACTAAACCATGGCTAAAATTGAGTCAGAAATCTACGAGCCTAAAGAACCCGAAAAAGTCGAAGCTGTACTTAACCCTTTAGATGAAGTGGTCGATGAGAGACGTTATACACGACCTAATGTAGACGCTCACAACATGGACTTTTCGAAGCCGATTGATGAGCCACGTTTTACTCCACCACCGCTTCAACCTAGAAACATTTCAACAAACACCGAGCCACGCAAGCGCGAGCCGATTAACCCTGAAATGAAAAACATTCCTAAAAAGGAAACAGAGATGGCTGCTGCACAAGCTGCTGCTTTAATTATTCAGGGATATGAGTGGGCGCATGATTTAGCAAATAAAGGTTTGCTTGTTACTGAAAAAAAGCTTAATAAGTTACAAGCAGAGGGAGAGATTAACCTTAATGCCATGATTGATTATGATTATGGTAATAAGATTCGAGCAGGCGACTTTTTTCAAGACTATAATAAACAAGTAGATGGTCTACTCAAAGTATCGGACGAGTTCAAAGAAGAAGTGAAACCTGTGCTTGAAAGAGTATTGGCGAAAAGGGGAATAGGATTAACGGATGAACAATACCTGATCTATTTATTCGGAAAGGATATTGCAGCTAAATCAATGATATTCTTCCAACAAAAGGCTCAGCTTAATTACATGATTGATAGCATTAAGCAAGCTACAACAGCGCAGTATGTTCCTCAAGCTCCACCTCGACCATCACGCCCACCATCAAAACCAGAGCCGCCTACTGAACAACCTGAATCTAAGGATGATTTTTCTGTAAAAGAACCAGAGGAAAAAGCACAAGAACGTAGAGTAGGTCGGCCTAGAAAAAGAATATAATGGGTAGAGAACCGAAATTATTAGTAGGTATTGGTAGAAAGGGCTCAGGAAAGAGCTACACCACGAGAAAGATGATTGATCAATATGTCTTTGGTAACCCATCTAAAGGTGTGCCTGGACGTCGTGTCTTGATATTGGACGTTAATGACGAGTATTTTGATATAAAAGCGATTCGCATTCAAGATATAACGCTTTTTTCTGTTCACCCGCTAGTAGAAATAAGACGGATTAGACCTTTTTTAGACGATGGCAGGAAAATGACGCTTGATGATATTGCGCAAACCCTTTTTATTTGTCTTGATACATATAGAAATGGTTTGCTACTTATAGAAGATGTAAATAAATACATTTCCGATACTATGCCTAATGATTTGGTGGGTGCAATATGTACGAATAGACATATAGGGGTTGATATTGTTTTACACTATCAATCTATTGGTCGCATTACTTCTAAGGTTTGGCAAAACGTGAACATAATCAGGTTACATAAATTCACGGATACCGTAAAAAAGCATAAGCATAAGTTTGAAGATAAGTTTGAATATTTGTCTATTGCTGAAACCCTTATTAACCAAAAATATGATAGCGGCGATAAACGCTTCTTTTTGTATTGCGATATCGATGAAGAAAAAGTATATGGTGGGTTTTCTACCGATGACTGGGAGAAAGCAACAAACACATTTATACAGCACAACTATAGCAACTTGGTGCAACCCTTACTGAAAGCACGTGATGATCGAGGCGGTAAGGTCTATACACCATCTTCAGCCATGTCAGAAGTCAAACAACGGCTTATGTCTTATAAGAATTAGCTAAACTATTTATCCACTGCGGGATGTCTTTAAAACTTTCATCTTTTCCCAACTCCCTCTGAATTGATATTTTTTTAATTCCCTTCCTTCATAATCGCACAATGTGACTTCCGTAAAAGAACCCATTGCTATATCCTTCCCTTCATCAGTATCCACTTCCCCTATGTCCTCTTCCCAATAGTAAAATTTAGTTTTGAGTAATGAAGGAATCGGAAATTTTTTGTGCTTCCGATAATGTTCTATTGCTTTTGCTATCGCATAGGTTGGTGGCTGGTAGCCACATTCTATTTCCTCAACCGCTGCGGGTTTACCGTAAACTATATTTATTTAAGAGTGCTAATTAATAAAATAATCTTATTCAACTCAAAGTATTTTTACCTATTATTTTGTTTAATCAAATAAAATCAAAGAGTAGTCTTTGACTATATTTGTTTGATTATGCTTGTTTTTGTTAGATTTAGTTTCCAAATTTGGTTTGTATTAGTTCTTTGATGTCCTTTTTTAGAATTTAGCCTTATGGAAGCCAAAAATTTGCGTTCTTGGTGGAAATATAGAATAAAATCTTTGAAAGAACATTTAGTTGAAGTCGCGCATGAAAGTTATAGGAATTTGGGAAAGTGTTGTCTTTGTAGGCAATATGGAAGCAAAAACTGAAAATTATTGTGTTCGATAGAAGCTATGAAATAGTACATAGTGGATGGATTTAATTCTGCGAGTAAGGTGTTGGCACAATAGCTCGTTTTGAAGAACCCCTGAAACAAGCAAACAACATTTATAACACAAAACGACAAAAAAATGTCAGTCCGCAACTACATCAACAACGCTCGGAACTTTGCCAACGAAAAATACGCAAGTTGGACAGGTTCTCCTGCCCCCCAAAATGGTGGTCAATATCGCAACATTACCGCCAACAGCGAACAAGGTATCGCTGGCACTCGTATGGTCCTTTCGGCTAATGGCACTCAAGCCCCTCAGTCTCAGCCATACATCATCACTATCAGCAACGCTTCGGCTACTGCTGTTAGCAACTTCGATGTATTAGGTGCTTACACCTACTTGAACAGCTCAGGTTTCTCTAGTGGTAGCTTGACTATCAGTGGTGTAACAATTAGCTCTGCAATCTCAAACGTAAACTATCAGCAGTTCTTGTATCAGTCGATGAACCAGCCTTTCTCAACAGGGCTTACCTACATTGAGAGCATTTCTGGTGCATCTTCTCAGATTACACAAGTATTTACGCTGAACACTCAAGATGCTAATGGTAACCAATTACTGCGTACAATCGTACCTGTAATTGATCCATACCAACAGCAGAGTGGTATCGTTGCAGTAAAACAGCTTTACAGCATCGATGGTTTCACAAAGCTGACCTTTAACCAAATCCAAGCATCTGTTGTCTTCCGTGTACACTTCTACCCTGCAAGCAACATTAACTTGGCAGCTGGTCTGCAAGGCTCTTCTGTGGCTCAGTCTTACGGAAATCCGAACATCAGTGGTGTCCCCACTAATCTGATCTCTGGACAGTAATCCACAGACTCATAATGAAAAAGGGGGCGGTGATAATTTTCATCTGCCCCTTTTTTTCAAATAAATTGCAAGTATGAATGTATATTCCTACATAGCCGAAAGCAACCCAGACAGTTGCTATGAAATCTGCAAAAAATATGGTTTTTTTAAGGTTGCAGACCTGAATGAAATGTCCGAAACCATGCAAACAATCGTTGGTAAAGGCAATGAGGAAGCATTAAAAGATATTATGGATCTACACCCCGACAAAGCTGTAATCCTTGAGTTATTTGAAAAAAAACAAAACGGAGCCATGACAAAGGCAGAGTGTGATACAAAACTCAATGCCGATGGACTTCGCATGAGGCGTAGAAGGATGATGATGGGCGCAGATGCCTCAAAAGGCTCTGCTAGCCAGACAAATACTTATATTTTAGTTGGTGCCATCATCGTTGCTCTCGCTATCGTATCATCAATAAAAAAATGATGAAAAATTACAGAAACTACTCTTCTTGGCCTTTGAACAAGTATACTAATGATGGTATAAACCAAATTTTATATCCATTATATTCTAATGTTAACCGAAAGGTGCAAGAAGCTCAAATATTTCCAAACGTAAGCAATTTTGCAGACGATTGTCGATATGGCTGTGGTGATGACATGGTAA
>VGMA01000027.1 GCA_016866575.1 Chlamydiota bacterium | reverse complement strand
CTAAGATATGTCTGAAAATCTATAAAGTAACTTTGGCAATTTTTACCTGAAGAATTGGCGATCAAATGCCTTGCATTAGATGCTAAAAGAAGTGACATCAAAACCTTATGCATGTCACGAACCAAAGGACCATCTTTATGGTGCTTAGCACCTTTTAACCATGAGCTAATCTGGGCAAAACACTCTTTTTTGATCTTAATAGCAGAAAGCATCGCTTGTTTATCTAATACATTTCTTACTCGAATCAAAGGGTCGTCGCCGTGAAGTTCACCGATCAGCTGATCAAAATTGGCAACTAATCGAATATGTCTAATCAAATTACGGTTGTAGAATTTTGACCCATCTTCTTTTGATATGTAAAAAAGCTCGTAGTCTTTGTCTCTAGTCACTGATTCGAGATTCTTTAACCCTTTTCTTTCAATATCAAAGACATCTTCTTCTTTTTCCCACTCTTCCTTCCAAGCTTCCTCAGAAGCGAGCACCTCTTGGAACTTCTTAAGAACTTTATTTTGGTAAAATTCCTCTAATTCCCTAAATTCTGCTGAATCCGTAATACTCTGGCTAGGCAATTGACCTGAAAAAATCGATCTGCAGCGATCTACTTTTGATGCAGCCTCTCGAGCCAAGCTCAAGATAGATTGCACCCCTTTTTGCATCGCAACATCTTTTAACTCAGAGCTCTCTTTTTTATAGATGTGCTGAAGGTATTTGTGCACAGTTTTAAGTGTGCTTTTGACTGAATTGTAGGTTTTCTCAGCATTTTTAGGATCAAACCAACGTCCTGATCCTATATGAATACCTTCACCTAAATCAGAAGCTTTTTCTATTTTAAGCTGTTCAACATTCATCTCAGCCATACTAGACAGATTATCAACTGCTTCTAATATGTTGTGCTCTTCTACTGTAGGGTCTTTTGCCATAGTTGTCTCCTACCCTTATTAGAAACAATCTTTCTATTTCGTAAACAAAAGAAATTTGAATGGAGTAAAAATACTGAATATCTAACTAAGCTGTAATACATTAAATAAAAAAAGACAGCAACTGGGAAAAGTTGCTGTCTTTTTCGCGTTAACCGCTTTACGCTAAAGTGATATCTGGACAAAGATAAACGTCTTGGATCGCATGAAGAAGAGAAATACCCTCTTTCATAGGACGCTGAAAGGCCTTTCTTCCCGATATAAGCCCCATACCACCGGCCCTTTTATTGATAACAGCCGTACGCACAGCTTCAGATAAATCATGAGCCCCTGAAGAAGCTCCACCAGAATTGATAAGTCCCGCTCTACCCATGTAGCAATTCATCACTTGATATCGCGTTAGATCAATAGGGTGATCTGAGCAAAGCTCTGAATACATCTTAGGATCTGATTTAGCAAACTTTAAAGCCGTAAATCCCCCGTTATTTTCAGGCAGCTTTTGCTTAATAATATCTGCTTGCATGGTTACACCTAAGTGATTTGCTTGACCTGTAAGATCTGCTGCCACGTGATAATCTTTATCGTGCGTTTTGAATGCCCCATTTCTTAAATAGCACCATAACACTGTAGCCATGCCAAGCTCGTGCGCTAATTGAAATGCGTGACTGATCTCAACAATCTGTCGATCTGATTCAGGCGAGCCAAAATAGACAGTAGCACCAACAGCAACTGCTCCCATATCGTAGGCTTGTCTTACCGAAGCAAATAGAACTTGATCATACTTATTTGGATAGGTCATCAATTCATTATGATTGAGTTTCACCAAAAACGGAATTTTGTGCGCATATTTACGCGCAACAGAACCAAGTACTCCTAATGTGGAAGCTACAGCATTGCAACCACCTTCAATCGCAAGCTTTACGATGTTTTCCGGATCGAAATACAAAGGATTTGCAGCAAAAGATGCTCCAGCTGTGTGCTCTATACCTTGATCAACAGGTAAAATTGAGAGATATCCTGTATTTTTTAATCTTCCATGCTCAAACATCGCCTGCAAATTGCGCAGCACTCTAGGCGAGCGGTCGCTTGGTCCAAAAATTCTATCAACGAATTCAGGCCCAGGATGATGGATCATTTCTTTGGATACTTTGCAGTTATGCTTAAGAAGCGACTCTGCTTCTTTACCTAAATGTAATTCAATCTCTTTCAACATATTCCCTTCCTTTCATTTCAATATAGATAGAAAATAGTTTTCTTCCACTTCTTAATTGCGATGGTAAGTCCAAGAGGTCATTTTCCCTTGCTCATAAGACATATGTCCATGAAAAACTCTTTCATCACTATCAAATAAAAGAGGAAGAAAATAGTGATCGCCCTCCCATAAAGGCAATTGATACAAATCTGTAAGAGCAATCCACTTAAGCGTCCCCTCATGGTTTGAGGTAAAAGGCTCTCCTTCATATTCCTCAATCAAAAAAATGAAACCAAACCAATCTTCTGACTTAGGACCAAAACCTGTCCAATTGATTGTACCTTTTAAACGCATCTTCGTACAAATAATGCCCGCTTCTTCATGGGCTTCTCTTTTCATACAGGTCAAAATGTCTTCATTTTTGGCCATTTTTCCACCAATGCCAATCCATTTTCCGAGTGAATCATCATCTTCTCTAGCATTGCGGTGCAGCATCAAGACAGAAGTTTTATCTTTGGATAAAACATACCCGCTTGCAGCCATAATAGGTCTATATTTCATATCAAAAATTGTAGATTAATCATGAATATTGTAGATAGGGAAAATAAAAGATAAAGATGCTACTTTTTGCTACATTTTTCTTTGTCATTGATGAACAGGCTGATATTTCTTAAAGGAAAATACTACAGTTTTTGCATTGAACAGAACGCGAAAAGCTTTAGTAAAAAAAACGCTCTATCCATAAGTTGAAAACCCCTTCATTTTTTCTCCAAAAATCCATACCTTCTTTGACGAAAATTTTATAATAAAATTTTTAACGCTGTTGATGCCGTTATACAAGATAGCCAGTAACTCAATTTAATACTTGGCGCTTCAAAGATTCTAAAGAACCTGATTGTCAAAACACATGGGAAGTGGACGTTTAGCTCTTCTTATCTTAATTAAGGTATATTTTCGAGCAAAGATTGTCAGATTAATGATTGAACTATAACTAGTTAATCTGATAAAATACTTAAAAAATAAGGCAATTAAATGACTATAAAATAATTATAATTTACTTGATCATGTGAGATTCAATTACGACAATAGTCTATTAATAAGTAATTCTGAAGAATACATACAAGATCGTATAAAAAATTTTGAATCTATAGATTCTTTATTCTCTATCTCGGGAGTTAGATACACCGTATCGATCTTTAACAATACCGCAGATATAGAAAGAATTGAAACTCCGATGCTATGGCAAGAAATTGCTTTAAAAGTCACTGTTTGGTTTTTAAGTATTATCACCGTGATTCCTATCATCGCGATTGTTATCGCAAAGCACCTATACCAAAAAGAAATCAACGAAATGTTGATGGGAGGAGGGTACAGGGGAGGGTACTACAACTTAAGCTCTCTAGACGATGCCATTTCCTATTTAGAAATGTCAGATCTGTATACAAGAGAAAACCATGCGGCACTTATTAGATGCAGATATCATATACAACATGTTTCTAAAGGAATGTTGCAATTATACGAGAGTAACTTGTTGACGCAGCCAAATTTTGACAAACTCGTGGCAGAGGCCCAGTGGGCGATCAGAGCGTTCCCTTCATCTTTCTACTACTCCTTGATTAAAAGTTTGCGCGAAAAAAACCTGTTAACACAACCAAATTTCGATTTGATTTACTCCCTTGAACCTTCTAAAAGTTATCTTTGCAGTCAAACCCTGGCCCGATTAAATGATAGAAATTTATTAACTCAAGCAAATATTGATGCACTCTTACAAGATCGTGAGCACCTAAGGGAAATTGCCAGCGGACTACGTAAGCTAGATAGAGCTCACCTCTTGACGCAAGCTAACTTTAATGCACTTGTACAAAATCGAGAGCACTCAATGGAAATTCTCAAGGGACTTGATAAACTAGAGCAATTCCGCGCCTTGACTCAAACTAACTTTGATGCACTTTTACAAAATCCAGAAGGTGCTTACGTTAAATCAGCACTCATTTTTATAAAGGAAATTGCCAGAGCATTCCATGATCGTACAAGACTCGACTTGACACTAGATAATTTTGATGCACTTTTACAAAATCCAGAACAATTACAGGAAATTGCCAGCGGACTCGGTCTGCTAATGGCATTCAACCTATTGACACTAGATAACTTTATTGCACTTTTACAAAATCAAGAGAACTCAAAGGAAATTACTATAGGACTCCGTGAACTATCGGAAGCCGGCCTCTTGACACAAGCTAACTTTAATTTACTTTTACAAAATCCAGAAGGTGCGCACGATGCAGCACAAGTCATTATTATAGAGGCTAGAGCTCATCTTAATAGAATGGGATTTGTAGATGTTCATACTCGTGATGCCAGATGTAGAGCTGCAATGGAGTTATTAATCGAAGCGCAACAGGAAAATATTTCACAAAATAATATATCTCAAGGTCTTAGTGATTTTAGAGCATTTCTTGATAGAAGACCTCAAAGTACGCAAAAAGAGAACGCTTTGAGGGCCTTAATCGGCACACGACAAGAAACGATGCCACCATTTCTTGGACCTCAAGACATGTGGTCGGTCTACGGTCTAGTGCTTACAGGAGAAGAAGTAATCGGACGGCTTTGGTGTTTTGCTAATACACTTACAGAAAAAGATCAGACAAATGTAAAATTGGGAATGATCAAAGCTCTTGAAAAATCGATTGAAGATGATCAAAGAATCTGTAACCCCGGAAAAGTTTCTCATCTTCTTCACACTGCTCTTCAAGGGTACTTACCAGGGGTCAATCTCGATCCCGAAATAGAAGAAGCAGCTCCTATAACGGCTTATCAAGGAGCTATACTGTTCTTTAACGCCAATCAGACCAATTTGATGAATGGAACCATCAATACCCGTGAACTTTTGAATGCTCGAGGGAATGCCTGGCTAGAAGAAAATCGCCGTGTTACAGATAGAGAAGGGTTCTTTAGACAATTAGAAGATTACGCAAATGCAGAAAGTTGGCAATAATAGAGCTCCTCTGTTACTAAAAAAAATATTCAGAGGCAAAAAGCCACCATTAGACGGATTGCCTAAGGGGAAAAATCTTGCAGGGGTTACCCTGCAAGATGCGACGACCTTTGCCACGAATTATAAAGTGGTCATTCTAATTTTCTTTAATAATAACAAAAAATTTCGTCATTGTGCTTTTTGTTAAGGAGCACAACGACGAAGTAAAAAAAATTAAAGCGCTTTCATTAAAACAGTTAAGGCGTTTAACGGGTGTAATACACTACCTGTCTAATTGATTGCACCTTTTAAACGCATCTTCTTACAAATGATGCCCGCTTCTTTATGGGATTCTCTTTTTATACAAGTCACATTTTGCCATCAATGCCACTCCATTTTCCGAGTGAATCATCATCTTCTTTAGCTCGCGGTGCTGCATCAAGAGAGAAACTTTATCTTTGGATAAAACATACCCGCTTGCAGCCATAATAGGTCTATATTTCATATCAAAAATTGTAGATTAATCATCAATGTTGTAGATAAAGGAAAATAAAGGATAAAGATGCTACTTTTTGCTACATTTTTCTTTTTTTCATTGATGAACAGACTAATATTTCTTAAAGGGAAATACTACAGTTTTTGCACTGATCTGTTTTTTAGCTTTGAACTTTTTCTTTTTTCTATTTTTTTTAAATCCTACTTTCCATATCACCACACATTATTTGCATGCATCACAAGCGCAGCTTTAATCCTTTTAGCTATCGATGGCTATTTTTATAGCACAAAAAAACAGCGTCTTACCTTCTCTTTAGCGAAAAAAATTCTATCTTTAGATATTTCCCTACTGATGCTTCTGATCTCATCGATCCCACTTTACTTACTCATCGATAAACTTTTTCTCAGATTTTCCGTTTCTTCTGAATTACTGTTGATATCCTTTATTTCATGCATACTCCTCCTCATTTCTTCATTGATGCTAAAAGCGCATCCCTACAATTTCTACTACAGAATGCAAAAAGCTTTACTACGAAAAAAACGCTCTATCCATAAAGTTGAAAACCCCTTCGTTTTTTCTCAAGAAATCCATACCTTCATTGATAAAGAGTTCCCACTATTAAGAAAAACTTCATCATTCCTAGGAAAAAAAGAAGTTTCCTTTCAACTAAAAGTAAAAGAAAGACCTCATATTTTCTGTTTAGCTACTAACCATTTTCAATTTGAAAATTTTAACGCTATCTATTTTCCTAATACATACACTCCAAGTTCTTCGATTGAACAAACAATAGCTGCTATTTTATTTGGCAGCATGATCCCCTTAGATCTTCAATTACAAAAAAATGCTTTTAACCATTTAGCTCTTGTAAGCATTTGTGACGTGCTTGAACCTTACGGCTATCAAAAAGCCGCTGTCTGCTCAAGAAAAGAGCTTGTATTCTTATTCAAAAAAGCAGGATTTTCCCACATCTTTTCTTCAAAAAAAGAGGCCCTTGAATGGCTTAAAAACCAGATCAAGCCCACATTATTTTGTATGTTAGATAATAAAGTTGATAAAATCGAAGACCTATTAATGCATCCATGCATAGAAGATAGCCTCTTTTTCGTTTATGAAAATCCTAACGATCAGAACGACCTTAAAATAGAGCATCACAAAACACCCCTATGGATCTACAGTAAAGATCGATACAAAAGTGAAAAAATCATCAAAAGCCCTGCATCCTTGATCGATATACTCCCTACCATTATCGATCTTCTTCAGCTCGAGGCGCTCCACCATTGTATGGGAAACTCCCTTGTTAGAAAGCAAGAGAGTCGAGATCTATATTTTTTCAATTCCAGAATGGGCTCTGACTTTGCCCTGCTTAGGGATATAGTGCAGTACGTACGTTACGATAGAGAAGATGAAAGCTATGAGGAATACACCCAAATAGAGAATAAGAAAACAGAGCTTGCGCTTCTTCCAGGAGAACTAGATCCTTGGAGAAAGCCCGCTGTTTCTATAAATAAATTTTTAGATTTTTTGATAAAAAAAGAAAAGTTTTTTCCCGCTGAAACAAGATCCCTTGACTTTTCAAATGATATCTCAATCGATGGAAAAAAAATGATAAAAATCTTGAAAAAGCATCCAACCCTTTACCACCTCAATATATCCCACTGTTTTCACATCCAAGACAAACACCTCTACAACCTTTCATCCTCTTTAAGGTCTATTTCCTTGCAAAACCTAGCCATTACAGACCACATCATAGAGCGAATCGTCCAAATGTGTCCTCAATTAGAAAAACTCGATATTTCCGGCTGCTTACTATTAACAAATAGATCGATTCAGGCTATAGGCACCTACGGAAAAAACATCAACTACCTTGCTATTAGTGATTTAAGGTCGGAATCCGTAGATTTATTGAAAGGATGCACCTCTCTTAAAAGTATTGTTATTAAATAATTGTATATTTTTAATTATAACTTTATTATAATTAATCCTACATAAAAATTTTTAATTTCAATTTTATGATTAATACTAATTCTATAGAATCAAGTTCTCAGATTACAGAAAAAACCCATTTTAAAAAATTCAATACATGGCTTGTAGATACATCGAAAGCGACCTTTACAGCGAAAAAAATCGCTGTTTGCTCCTCGATCATTTTTAGCTTTGGCGTTGCATACCTAGCGATTGCCTTTGCCTGCGCTGCTAGAGATATTAACACCAAGAAAATTTCAAGAAGCTTTAGAGCCCTATATAAATCTACGTTTTCACCCATGCCTCCAAGTGAAGCCAAAGCAAACGCATCCTATTTTTGTAATCCTATTTTTATCAAGAAATCTAACCAAGCTAAAGTCTATTTTGGCGCTTTTCCTCAAGAAAAACATGAAAATTGGCTCAAAAAGCAAAACTGTAAAATGATCATTTCAGCAAGCACTGAAGAAGATAGAGATATCTACGGCTGGGCAGGAAAATATGTAGCACAGCAAGATAAGAAAAATCCACAAATATATCCTTTAGAAAAGCAATTAGATGCTACGGATTTACGCCAAACCAAAGAGAGAATCGATCACCATTTAGATAGAGGCGAATCGATTTATATACACTTTGATGAAAGTAATGAAGCAGCTTCATCTCTCGCAGTTTTTATTGCTGCTAAACAGCATTCTATCTCTGTTGAGAAAGCAATACAAAAATTAGTAAATTGTACTTTATCTCAAACGAGTAAAGCCAAAGTAGAAAAAGCGTTAAAGCCAGATGATGACCCATTTTTTGGTGATCGATTCAAACTTTTTGACATAGAGGGCTAACCAATATGCACCATTTTAGCTTAGATGGTTCTTTACCCCATACTTTAGAACGCTCCCATTTGTCTGAGTTTAACGATTGGTTATGCAAATCAGATAAAGAAATTCGTCTAGAAAAAATAGCTGCAATAGCGCTCATCATCCTTAGCTTAGGAATTGCATATTTAGCTATTGCACTAGCTTGTAAAATCCAAGATCTAGATTTTGATAAAATTTCAAATAGTTTTGCTGCACTTTACCGATCGGCACTACTTCCCCTACCGACACAGGCTGAAAAAAATGGTAAATCCTATTTTTGCAATACACTTATTACAAATTCAAAAACAAATAGCTCTGTCTATTTTGGTGCTTGCCCCGAAAAAAAACAGGCTGAATGGCTTCAATCTAAGAGCTGCCAAGTAGTTATTTCTCTTATTGAGCCAAAAGAAGAGAGCATTTACAGCTTTGGCGGTAAGTTTTGTTCAAGTGAAGATTTGCGAAATCTTGGCATGCAAAATTATAAAATAGCTGTGAGTAAGGGTAATGTTATCAATTCGATCACCTTGAGTTACATCAAACAAATCGTAGAGAGTTCTCTTCGTTTGGGACATTCCGTATACATTCACTGTGATGACGGCAATCAAAGAAGTGCTGCAGTAGCTGTAGCGATTCGGGCAGAATTTAATAGCATTAATGGAAATAGCGCATACGAAGATTTAAAACAGCTTCGACCTAATATCCAAGTATCGAATACACAAATGAATTATATTGCATATTTTTTAGAAGAAGGAACCTATTTTTAGATTCCTTCTTCTAATGATCAACATGAATTTGCTGAAGAAAGGAGCTGAAGGCCTGAGCTTTTTGCTACTTTAGAAGGTAAAACTCTTCCTACTAGATCGTATCCGGCAACTTCTGTGATTTTCACATCGTAGAATTGACCTGCTTCTTTTACATGCCGCCAATCATTGATGATCACAATACCGTCAATTTCAGGACACTGTCCATAGAAGCGCCCCTTTAGAAGCATATCTGATTCTGGATGATATCCCTCAACAAGAACGCGAAGTGTTCTTCCTACATACTTTTGCATGTGCTTTTCTAACACTTTTTGTTGGACTTCTGCGAGTATGTCTCTTCTTTTATCCTTGATTTCTTGCTCAATATGGCCATCTAGCTTTGCTGAGTAAGAATCTTCTTCTTTAGAATAGGTGAAAATACCCACCTGATCTAGCTCTGCTTTTTCCACAAAGCTTACAAGTTCTTGGAATTCTTCTTCAGTTTCTCCGGGGAATCCTACCATCAAAGAAGTTCTAATGACAATATCAGGGATTTTTTCGCGCAAAGCAGCTAGTGTTAATTCGATGTGCTCTCTTGAAGTTTTTCTATGCATTGCCTTGAGTATGCGGTCGTTGATGTGTTGCATAGGCATATCAAGGTATGGCAATAACCTAGAATCGCTTCTGATGAGTTCAATGATTTCATCTGTGATCTCATCTGGGTATAAGTAAAGCAATCGGATCCAGAAATCACCCTCTTCTTGCAATAGCCTTTGTAAAAGAAGGTAAAGGCCTCGGCTTTCTTTGACATCTTTGCCATAATCACCTAAATCCTGAGCGATCAAAATGATCTCTTTTGCTCCACCTTTTCTAAGTATCTGGAACTCTTTAACAATTTGATCTAAAGGCTTACTTTTTAATGCTCCCTTAATCACCGGAATAATACAGAAACTGCAGCGCTTTTTGCAGCCTTCTGCAATTTTTAAGTACGCATAGTGCTTAGGCGTTGATACAAGTCTAGGAACCTCTCCCATTTGGAGATAACTTTTGGCATCACTTACCACTTCTCCTTCTTCAGGAGCTGTGACAGCTTGAAGAATTTTTTCTACATCTCCTGATCCTAAGAAATAGTGAATTTCAGGAAAGCGCTCTCTTAGCTGTTCGCTGTAAAGTTGAACCATACAACCCGCAACAACTACTTTTGCTTCTTTTTTCTTTAAAGAAAAAAGTTCATCAATAGTCGCAAAGGCTTCATCTCTTGCTGATTGTAAAAATCCGCAAGTATTGACAATAAAAAAATCTGCTTGGCTTTCGTCTGCAGTAGCTTCAAAGCCAGCCTTGAGCAAAATACCCATCATTACTTCGGTGTCAACGAGGTTTCTTGCGCAGCCAAGGCTTGTAAAATGTACTTTATTTCCAGATATGTTCTTCATGACAAAGTATTGTATACTTTTGACAAATATAGTGGAAGAGGCGTAAATTTTTCTTATGGCCAAATACTTGTTTAGAAAAACAGCTCTGTTTCTCACCTCACTTTTCTTGGTATCCACTATAACGTTTTTTTTAATGAAGAGCATACCAGGCGATCCCTTTATGCAAGAGCAAGCAATCCCTGATGAAATTTTACGCTCTTTATACTCTTATTACGGACTTGATCAGCCTTTGCATGTACAGTACATGAAGTACATGAAGGGCTTAATTTCTTTTGATTTCGGCCCCTCTTTTATCCACGAAGGAAGAACGACTAACGATATTATCAAAGAAGGATTTCCTATATCTTTTGCTTTAGGCTCTTTGGCCTTGATTGCTTCCATTACCGTAGGGATTTTTTTAGGGACAATCGCCGCCCTTTTTAAAACTAAGTGGCAAGATACAGCCGCAATGATCGCAGCTGTTATCGGCATGTCGGTGCCAAGTTTTATTTTAGCTACTATCTTGCAATACGTTTTTGGAATGAAAATGCGCCTTTTTCCTATCGCTAGATGCGAAAGTTTTGCTCATATGATTTTACCGGCTCTAGCCCTATCAGCTTTCCCCACTGCCTTCATAGCCCGTTTGACCCGAGCAAATATCATCGAAGTTTTAGATAAAGACTATATTTTAACGGCGTATGCTAAAGGATTATCTACAGAATCAACAATCTTCAATCACGTTATGAAAAATAGCTTGCTTCCCGTTGTATCCTATCTTGGAACCTTAACAGCAAGTATCTTAACAGGAAGTTTTGTCGTTGAAAAAATCTTCGGAATACCTGGCCTGGGTGGGTGGTTTGTATCAAGCATTGCCAATAGAGACTATACCATCATTATGGGCCTTACGGTTTTTTACTGTTTGATCGTAAATATCACCAATTTTGTTGCCGATCTACTCTATTTTTTTATGGACCCAAGGATACGAAGCGAATACAAGGATCGAGCATATGTATAAAGAACATTTCAAAAAACTCCTTAAACATCGATCAAGCTTCATTGGCATCACAATTTTATCGATTCTGATTCTTGGCGCGATTGTATGTCCTATGCTAACCAAGGCAACTTACTATGAAACACATCTAGCGCTCAAAAACAAAGCACCCTGTTTAGAGCACCTATTTGGAACAGACGAATTAGGGCGAAGCATGTTCGCAAGAATCTGGTGGGGCGCAAGAATCTCTTTATTTATCGGGATAACAGCAGCACTTATTGATATGGTGATCGGAGTTTTCTACGGAGCCTTTTCAGGTTTAATGGGAGGAAAAATCGATGATATCATGATGAGAATCGTCGATGTTTTTCAAGCCATACCTAATTTGCTTATGGTCATATTGCTCATGGTTATTTTAGGACAAGGGATCTTTACCATTATTATAGCGATGACCATCACAGGCTGGCTCAATATGGCAAGAATCGTTAGAGCCCAAATTTTATCCTTAAAAAATCAAGATTTTGTGACCGCTGCTTACGGAATAGGCGCATCGCATTTATGGATTTTAACAAAACATCTCATCCCAAGTTGCAGCGGCTCTATTATCACAACAGTTACACTCACCATTCCGGCTGCGATCTTTACAGAAGCCTTTCTTAGTTTTTTAGGACTTGGAGTTCAAGCACCTATTGCAAGCTGGGGAACTATGGCAAGCGATGGACTATCTGCTCTATCTTATTTCCCGTGGAGACTCTTTTTCCCTGCATTTTTTATTAGCATCACTATGCTAGCTTTCAACTTGTTAGGAGATGGTCTAAGAGATATTTTTGATCCAAGGTTTAGATCATGAGAAGAATTTTAGATGTGATCAATCTCCATGTTTCTTTTTTCTCCGATTCTAAAGCTGTTCATGCTGTACGGGGTGTATCGTTTTCTGTTTATGAAAAGCAAAAACTTGCTATTGTAGGAGAATCAGGCAGCGGCAAAAGCGCTACAATGAAAGCTCTTTTACAACTCCTTTCGAAACAAAATTCTAAAATTGAAGCAGGATGTGCTCTTTACGAAGGTATAGACCTTCTAAAGCTTGATGAAAAACAGGTGAGAAATTTTAGAGGCAAAGAGATCGGCTTTATCTTTCAAGATCCCGTTGCTTCCTTAAATCCGACCATGAAGATCGGTCAGCAAATATATGAAGCTTATAAAATCCACCACAAAGAGATCTGCCGCGAAAGAGCTAAAGAAAAAGTGTTAGAGCTTCTCTCTTTGGTCGGCATTTCTCAGCCTGAAAAAAGGTACAATCAATATCCTTTTGAATTAAGCGGCGGGATGTGCCAAAGGGTAATGATAGCCTTAGCATTAGCTCCAGAGCCTAAAATTTTGATCGCTGATGAGCCGACCACCGCTTTAGATGTCACCATACAATCACAGATTTTATCCCTCTTAAATGATTTGCAACAAAAACTCCAGATGAGCATCATTTTCATCACTCATGATCTAAGCTTAATCGCAGGCTTTTGTGACCATGTCCTCGTCATGCAGCAAGGAGAGATTGTTGAATCCGCGTCGATAGAAAATCTATTTTATAGACCTTCACATCCTTATACAAAACAACTCCTCTCCTCTATACAAAGAGCTTTTTATGAATGATCCTTTAATCCATGTAGATAGCATCACCAAGCAGTTTTTTTTACAAAAGCAGCTTGTAACAGCCGTCAATCGGATCTCTTTTTCCATCAATAGAGGTGAAATTGTTGGAATGGTAGGCGAAAGCGGGTCTGGAAAAAGCTCTTTAGGAAAACTCTTGGTTAAAGCGATTGAGCCAACTGCAGGAGAGATCTTTTTTGAAGGGCAAAAACTCTCCACAATGTCCAAAAAACAGACCCATCTTTGGAGAAAAGATGCTCAAATGATCTTTCAAAATCCCTATTCTTCCCTAAGCCCAAGAATGACCGCTGAAAAAATCGTTGAAGAGCCTCTTCTGATCTACAAAATCACAAATCCCAAAGAGCGCAGGCAAAAAATTTTGCATCTATTTGAAAGCGTTGGTTTGGATGAAAGTTTACTTTCTCGCTACCCCCATGAACTTAGCGGAGGACAAAGAGGTCGTTTAAGCATAGCCAGGACATTGGCACTATCTCCTAAATTCATCGTCTGTGACGAGCCAACAGCCTCTTTAGATGTATCCATTCAAGCTCAAATACTTCAGCTTCTAAAAAAACTCCACAAAGAACTAGGACTCACTTATCTCTTTATTTCTCATGATCTTAGCGTTGTAAGAAACTTGTGCTCGAGAATCATTGTTCTCTATCAAGGAAATATCGTGGAATCTAGAGAAACCGAAGAGCTTTTCACAAATCCACAACACCCCTACACCAAACAACTTATAAACTCTATTCCGATAGCAGACCCAATATTAGAAAAAAAGCGACTTCAATTTAAAAAATTATTATATACTTAATAATAATTTTAAGTTATAATATTATTATCCAAAATTATAATATTATGACTACAAACACAGATTATTTTAATAGTGATCCTTTTGAAGACGTTTTCTTATCAGAAACTGATTCTACCCCTCTTCAAGCTACTGAACTAGCGCTTGAGACTGATCTATTCAGTACAGACATCTTTGGATCAGATCCATTTGCTAATTTCAATGAGCAAATAGAAGTAAAATCTTTGCAAAACCGCGTAGAAACAATCACTGTTATTGACGCTGATCAATACATTGGGGACATGTTATTTTCAGATAATCCTCTAGCAATTTTCCATTCCATCCCCTCTTCGAGCACTCGTCAAGAGGTCCTAAGAAAAATGTTGTCTATAGAAACATTTAGAGATCTTCTCTTGGTAGAGGAAAATTATGAGACTTTTAAAGATCCTAAA
>VGMA01000026.1 GCA_016866575.1 Chlamydiota bacterium | reverse complement strand
ATTATCGCGGGCACTCTCCCCTTCTTTTCTAACCTTTTCTACCAGCGCATGGGCTGCGCTCATTCCAGTTGCGTACTGATAAACGTAGAAATTGTAGAAAAAATGGGGTATACGGAAAAGCTCATAATCGAGCTCTTCATCTACAGTGAATGAAGGGCCAAAATACTTCACATTCAGATCTCTATAGGTCTGTTTGAGCACTTGCGGGGTCAAAGGCACTTCAGTCTCTGCAAGCTGATGGATCCTAAGCTCAAATTCTGCGAACATCGTTTGTCTAAAGAGTGTAGCTCGTATATCTTCAATATTTTGACAAAGTAAATAGATCCGCTCTTTTTTTGACTTTGCTTTTTCTATTAAAGTCTGAAAAGCTAATTCCTCATTAAATGTAGAAGCAACTTCTGCCACAAAAATAGGATAATTTGCATAATGATAAGGCTGCGTTTTTTGGCTTAAGTATGTATGCATACTATGACCTGCTTCATGCGCTAGAGTCTTGAGATCTCTCAATGTATTGGTATAATTCATCAAAATGAATGGATAGCTATCAAAACAGCCGCTAGAATACGCCCCTGATCTTTTACCTTGATTTTCAAAGATATCTACCCAGCGCTCTTCAGTAAGCCCCTTTTTAAGGGTTTCTTGGTACTCGCGACCTAAAACTTTAACTGAAGATAAAACTACCTTCGAAGATTCCTCATAAGAAAAATCCATTTCGATGTCTTCTACAAGAGGTACATAAAGATCGTAAAAGTGGATTTGATCTAGACCTAAAATCTCTTTTCTAAAATTGACATAATCGTGAAGAACACTGAGATTGGCATTGATTTCACTAATAAGAGAATCGTAGACTTTTCGGTTGATTTGATGCGGCTGTAGAGCTGCTTGCAAGCATGACTCATATCCTCTAGCTTTCATAGAGAATATATGACTTTGCACTACCCCGTTAAGAACTTCAGCGAGTGTATTTTCGTGTGTTTTATACTCAGAAAGAACATTGGTAAAAGCATTTTTTCTTAAAGTGCGATCTTGAGATTGAAGATATAATGAGTAAGTTCCATGTGTTAGAGGATGCTGATTGCCTTCGCTGTCATAAATGTCTTTAAATCTTAAATCAGCGTTATTTAAAGCATTAAAAACCGCATAAGGGGTGCGAGCGATTTTTGAAGAAAGCGCCAATAACTTTTCTTGATCAGCAGGAAGTACATACTTTTTTTGATCTAAAAGCTTATTGATTACCGTGTGATAATCTGCAAGCTCTTTTGATGCAAGGTAGTGTTCTAAAGTCTTTTGATCTAAGGCTAAAATCTCAGGATTGATCCAAGATGTCGCTTGGTCAAAATCTTGATATAGTGAAAGACCTCTTGCGTAAATCGTTTTATGTGCATCAAAAGCTACATCTTCATCGTGGCGCAAATGTGCATAGGTATAAATTTTTTCTAAAGTGCGGGAAATCGCATACATAGTATCTAAAAGTTTTTTTAACTCTAAAGGCCCTGAAGCAAGTTTGCCTTCAAATTGACGTATTTCCTGCCAGCCGCCACTAGCTTTTGAAGAAAGTGCTTGATACTCTTTTTCCCATCTTTGGATATCTGGATAAATACTTTCTACATTCCATTTTGCTGTATCGGGAATTTCAGATCGTGTTTTCGCCCCCATAAGAACTCCTTGATTGAATATAATAGCCAAACAAATCCATGTGTTACGCATGAGCATCCTTCGATTAAAGAAAGGAATTAGCAAACAGATCTCTTGTTTGCTAATTTTTATTGCCAAAAAAAAACAGTTTTGTGTATCGTAACAGTAAAAACATTTATCTCATACTCAAAAAAAGGAGACAGCTATGACAACAAAAACAAAAACGAAACTTGTTCCTCTCGCTGACCGTGTTCTAGCAAAAAGAATTGAAGCCCAGGAAAGAACCGCTGGCGGCATTATCATTCCTGATACTGCAAAAGATAAGAGTATCAAGATGGAAGTAATTGCTGTTGGCCCTGGGGCTAAAGATGCAAAAACATCAACTGTGATTCCTATGACTGTAAAAGTAGGACAAGTTGTGATCGCTGATAAATATGCAGGAACTGAGATCTCTTTAGATGGTGAAGATTACATCATCCTAAAAGAAACCGACATCCTTGCTATTGTAGAATAAAAATATAGGAGAAATAACGTTATGGCAAAAAAAACTGTCACCACAAGCGACGAAGCACGCGCAAAGATTCTTAAAGGTGTTAACACCCTCGCCGATGCAGTGAAAGTCACTCTCGGTCCTAAAGGACGAAATGTTATTCTCGACAAATCGTTTGGCAGCCCATTAATTACTAAAGACGGCGTTAGCGTTGCTAAAGAAATCGAGCTTAAAGATCCTGTAGAGAACATGGGAGCTCAGCTTGTAAAAGAAGTAGCAAGCAAAACTAATGATGTTGCTGGAGATGGAACCACAACAGCTACAGTGCTTGCCCAAGCAATTTACGTTAGCGGACAACGCTTAGTTGTATCTGGAGCAAACCCTGTTCAGCTCAAAAGAGGTATTGATAAAGCTGTTGTAACTGCAGTAGAAAGCCTCAAAAAAAACAGCAAGAAAGTAAGCAGCAACAAAGAAATCGCTCAAGTTGGAACAATTTCTGCTAATAACGACCCTGCTATTGGAGAGCTCATTGCTAAGGCAATGGATAAAGTAGGAAAAGAGGGCGTTATCACGGTTGAAGAAGGGAAAACTATGCAAAACGAAATGGAGTGCGTCATGGGTATGACCTTTGATCGTGGCTACATTTCTCAATACTTTGTTACTGATGCAGACAAACAGCAAACAGAATTTGAAGATGCACAAATCCTTCTTTACGACAAAAAAATCTCTTCCATGAAGGAATTCCTTCCGATTTTACAAGCTGCTGTAGAAACAGGCAAACCGCTTGTAGTAATCGCAGAAGATGTTGAAGGAGAAGCTCTTGCTACGCTTATCGTAAATAGACTTCGCGCAAATCTAAAAGTAGCGTGCGTGAAAGCTCCAGCTTTTGGAGATCGCCGCAAAGAAATCTTACAAGATATCGCAATCCTTGTAGGCGCAGAAGTTATCAGCGAAGAGCTCGGAATGAAGCTTGAAAAAGCAGGCCTAGAGCAGCTAGGACACGCTAAAAAAGTTGTCGTTAGAAAAGATGAAACCATGATTATCGACGGCTCAGGAAAAAAAGAAACCATTTCTCAAAGAGCTGAGCAAATCCGTCGTCAAATCAAAGAATCTACCTCAGATTACGACAAAGAAAAACTTCAAGAACGCCTTGCTAAGTTGACAGGTGGTGTTGCAGTCATTAGAGTCGGAGCTGCTACAGAAACTGAACTTAAAGAAATCAAGGATCGTGTTGATGACGCAGTTCATGCTACAAAAGCTGCTGTTGAAGAAGGAATCGTTCCCGGAGGTGGCGTTGCCCTACTACGCTGTATCAGCGATGTAGAACACCTAATTTCTAAAACAGAAGATTCTGATCTAAAAGCTGGTATGACAATCGTTCGCGATGCTCTTTCAGCTCCAATGCGCCAGATCGTTATGAACGCCGGTAAAGAAGCCTCTGTAGTGATCCGTGAAGTTTTAAGCCATGCATATACACACGGCTACAACGCTCTCACAGATACCTACGAGAACCTTGTTGAAGTAGGCGTTATCGATCCTACAAAAGTTGTACGTTCAGCTTTAGAAAATGCAGCTTCAATTGCTGGTCTTCTTTTAACAACAGAAGCTACAATCACTGAGCTTCCGTCTGATAAAAAGGCAGAACCTGCAATGCCAGCAGACATGTACTAAAATAATCGGGTGTTTTCCTTGCAGAAAACACCCCTCTCTTTTATATGGAAGGTATGAGACGCCTTCTTTTCATTTTATCTTTCTTGGTTCTTATCCTTTTAACTAGCTTTAGTATTGCCGTCTATAATGCTGAATTCCTACTTTCTACAACCTTAACAAAGGAACTTGGTGTACCTGTATCAGTAAAAAAAATAACTTACAAAAATTCCTTGCTAACCATTTCTGATATCTTAGTTGGCAGTCCCAATAACGCCAAAATCCCCTATTCACTAAAAATAGGCTCTATTCAAGTCTCAGCTCCTGCCACAAATTATTTGAAAAAAACAATTTTTTTAAAAAAAGTTGTTATAGACACAATAGATATGAATATCGAATTCTACAGCAGCGATTACTCAAACGGCAATTGGAGCACAATTTTAGCCAATCTAAAGAGCTCTTCTGCAGATCAAACAAGTAGAAGAAATGCGAATATCGATCTTTTGTTATTAAATAATCTCAATTTTAAACTTTTAACCCCCGCGCAAAAACAACCTTCTACCCTCCCCCCATTAAAAACGCTTCAATTTAAAAATTTACAAACCGCCAATGGAGATCTTACTGCTAGTATCTCTCAGGCAATTTTGAATCATCTTGTTCAAGCAGTATTTTGGAAAAATGCTATTCCTTCAGCACTGAGTTTGCCCATAGATGCATCGAGCAATGCTGTCAATAACACATTTGAAACAATAAAAAATATCTTTAACTTTAATTGAACGTCTTAACAATATAAAATAACTAAAATTATATTATTTTGACTTACATTATTATTTGCGTTATAATATCTTGCGATTGATGAAAAATAGCGAGATGTTAATAATGTCTATTGGTGCGTTTTCTCCACAAAATAAATCTCATCTTCAGGCTTTTTTAGATGGGGCATACCATTATTCACAAAATTCCCCTACATCAGAAAAAGTACTTGTTGTAGCAAATTATTTTTTTAGCATTCTTATCCCTCTATATCCAGCAGGAGCTATTCTTGCTTTTTTTATTCATGATTTATATGACTGCCTCTTCAAGGTAGAAGCTATTGTTATTAAAGAAATATCTGATGATCAAACTTCGAGGCTCTTACTAGAGCGCTTTAGACCTATTAATCACAATTCTATAGAAGAAAAAACAGCCACATTCACCATCAGTGATTCCCATCCCATTAAAGAAAACGAAGAAACGCTGCTAACAGAAGAAGAACCGGCGGTAAATTCTGCTAATGAAATAGATCTTTTTGCTAAAGTTAAGCTGCAAGATTTAGATGATGTAAATGGCATTTTGCTGCCTATTCTAGCTAAAGGTAGCTTATTTGAAATGCGTCAGCTATTATTACCCACAGTTTTAAAAGATCGCTTAGGAAATACTATACAACTTGAAGATTCTGTTAGCGATCGGATCTCATATTTAACGCCTATGACAATACTTGCTATAGCGCTACTCAATCCTGAAGGGCCAAAGCTGCTGAAAGAAATTAAGGCAAGACAAGCTCCATTTGCATTTTCCACATTTTCAGGATATCCATCTATTCATGCAAAACTGATTTCTGACCTAGATACTGGTAGAAGAAACATGAATAAAGATGAGTGGGAAAAAGAAGTTCAAGCCTTTATTGCCTTTTCAAAAGCACCAAATGGTCTACTTGATGATAAACAAGAGACGGAGGAATTGATGTGCAAAATTGTAGAAAATGCCGACGTTCTCAGAGAAAATATTTTAAAATAGAAGTTTAACAAATAGGATATGCCTTATGTCATTAGCAATTTCAGCTTCAAATAACGTGCCAAAAACCCATTTTGAAGCCTTTGCAGAGGGTGCATACACGTTTACTAAAGATACGCCTCTTATCGATAAAATCACGGTGATAGCTAACTACATTTTGAGCATTATTTTCCCTCTTTATCCTATTGTTGTTTTTACCGCTTGCTGGCTAGTTGATGCCGTATCCCCAAGTAAACAAAAAACACCCCAATTAGATGAAATATTTGATTTTGAATCCAATCCCCCATCTGCTGCAACAAGTATAGAAGAGATAAATCAGCCAAATGAGCAAAGAGCGATTCTCTTACCTGAAAATCGCATCAAAGATGCAGGTACAGACCCAGAGGTTATGGAAATAAAGACAGAGTCAGTTGAAAGTATTGAACTGATTGAGTTACTGAATATAGCCAATCCTAGACAAGCCTATAGCGATACTACAAAGCTAATGCACGCGCTTGCACAAGGAGGCATAGGCGATCTTATGAGTTTACAGCAAAAAGATAAAACTAATACCTCTATACAAAGCCGTTTAGACTCTAATGTTCCTCCTTTAACCATGTTAGCCCTGGCCCTATCCACTGATGCAAATCGGGATAATTTTTTGACATTAATGAAAGGTAGGACAGTGGTGTTCAATAACTTGAAACAAAAATTCATCGACGGGATAGATCAAAAAAGAACAAAAATGGGTGAAGCTAAGTGGAAAGAATCAATGGAGAATTTCTGTAGCTATGCTTCTCTTGAAAAAGATTTTCTCCCATCTACCGTTTCAACCGCCGATCTTTTGCATAGAATTCGCGACAACATAAAGACTCTTTATCCGGGAATCTCTAAGAACGTTCAAACTTACCTAAGATCAGTAAAATAATAAAGCTAAGCCACTGCAAATCTGGGCAGTGGCTTTTTTCTATTCTTTTTACAACTTACATTCAACACGTTATATAATAATAAATCCTAAGATTTTAAAAATAACAAACATACAATATCAGCATAAAGATTTTTTATAAATTTCTAGCTTTTATAAAATTTATAAAATTTATAATCAATATTTTATGAAAAATTAGGGAAAGGTGTTGAAAAAAAAAGGATCAAATTCAAGATTAAATTTAATAGCAGCTCTCATTAGGCGCCGTCTAGTTGCAGCTGCTGGAAATAACGATGAAAATGGATGATCTATGAAAAAAGAAAATAAGCCAGCACAACAAAACCAACAACATCAAACATCTGCAGCAAAACCAGCTCAATACCATCAAGAACATCAACGCAACCAGAATGCTCAATCAAATAGATCAGAGCAACATACAAAATCAGCACAAAATTTGAATAAGAAAAAATAGTTGGTTTTGCAGCATAGACATGCCAGAAATGGCATGTCTTATTATTTTTTGAATAATAAGATCTTTTGTAGCATTTTTCCTATCAATATCTATTGATACTTCTAGGCTAACTACTGTAGGAATGATTTAGAAATTTTCGACTGTAAAGTCTATGGGGAAAGATGCCCCCTCATACTAGATGAGGGGGATGCACTAAACAAAATTATCTTCTGTTTTTGTTGAACGGTCTTCTGTCGTCTCTATCTCTTCCGCCATCTCTTGGAGGACGTGATTCGCGAGGACGTGCTTCGTTAACAACAAGAGCTCTTGTGCCTACTTGTTTGTTATGAAGATCGCTAATCGCATTGCGAGCTTCATCATCTGAGCTCAATTCTACAAAGGCGAACCCGCGTGATCTGCCTGTTTCTGCATCTTTTACTAAAGTACAATTTGTAACTGTTGAATAAGCAGCGAAGATTCTTCTTACATCTTCTTCTGAGTGACTAAAAGGCAGGTTGCCTACATAAAGCTTCATATACATTTCTCTTTTAACAATTCTTAAAACCATAGCTTAGGACAACAATACTGCCTAAACTGCCTATACTGTAGTTTTAAAACAGGATTATACGCAAGATAAAAAAAGGTAACCGGGCGTAGCCTTAGATACTTCGGCTTCTCTATCTTCAATAAAATGTAGGTAATACCCATCCATTTCATCAAAATTTAAAATATTTTCTACATCTATGCAGCTGTCTAAATGTTGCTCTAGAAGATCTACACAAAGTGTATTTCTTGCTTTTCGTATCGCTTCAGCAGCATCTTCTGCAATAAAAAATGCACTTTGATGCACTTCTCCGAATAGATGTTCATAATATCCGCCAAAATGGAGAAAAAAAAGTTTTTTAGACTCCTCAAAAGGTTCTTTTACTAACTCAATCTTATGTCCATCGATTGAACTAAGAATTATGTATGAATCTATATGGACTTGATTTGGCAATCCCCACCATTTTTGTCTTAGCAGGTTTTGAGCATGTTCGAGATCTTTTGCTACACAAAAGAATACATCGTGTACCTCGATAAGACTTTTAGGGGCTTTGCCACCTACATATAAAGCGAAAAGTTGCATTTTGTCAAATTATCATGTTGAGAAATTATTCATCGAGTGTTATTTCGATCGAATATGAAGTACCTACCCTTAATTTGCCTTTTTTTAGTTGGCTGCACAAAAAAAACAGAGCAAGCTCAACAATCAATTCCCGTTTCCGCTTTAAGAATAGAGCCTCAAAATATCCCGGCCAATTTTGAATTTGTTGCTGTTGCTGAAAGCTCCCATATTGTTGAGCTAAGAGCCCGAGTAGAAGGATATTTGGAAAAAATCACCTACAAAGAAGGGAGCATGGTAGAATCCAATGCCCCTCTTTTCACTCTCGATCAAAGACAATTCATCGATTCGCTCAATGAACAAAAAGCTCTTCTTGCTCAAAGAGAAGCTGTTTTGTGGAGAGCTGAGCAACAAGAACAAAGGATGACACCTCTTTATATTCAAAATGCCGTCAGCCAGATGGATTACGACAATGCGATCGCAAATTCTCTAGCTGCTTCTGCAGATGTTCAACTATCTCAAGCTTCTGTTATGAAAGCAGAGGTTGAATTGAGCTACACGCAAATTAACGCACCTGTTGCCGGCATGGTTGGAAAAGCTGTATTTAGAGAAGGCGCCTTGATATCTCCAGGACCTAATAGCTTATTAGCTAATCTCTATGTTATTGATCCGATATGGGTCAATTTTAGCGTATCTGACAACGATTTATTGAAAGCTAGAAGAGAAACTTGTCAAAAAAGGCTTGTCTTTCCTCCAAGAGATGAATTCATCATCGAAATAACTTTAGCCGATGGAACTGTAATGCCAAGCAAAGGGAGTATCGATTTTCTTTCCCCTGCTATTGAACAAAACACCGGTACAATGCTTGTAAGAGCTGTTTTACCTAATCCTGAAGGGATATTGAGACCTGGTCTATTTGTCAAAGCAACTGTGAAAGGGGCTATGAGACCTAATGCTATTTTAGTTCCTCAAGAAGCAGTAATGATGGGACAAAATGGCATTTTTGTCTTTGTCATCTCTGAAGATGGTCTAGCAACGCTTCGTCCGGTAGAAGTAGGAGACTGGTATGGTAATTACTGGATCATCAACAATGGTTTAAATCCGGGTGATATTGTTATCGGCAAAGGTGTTAGCAGAGTGATGAATCACTCGAAAGTAAAAGTAAATTCATGGCTTGAGCCCGTTCCTGTTATAGAAGAAACCCAGAAGACTATTTGTGAGTAAGTTTTTCATCCAACGCCCTATTTTTGCCGCTGTGATTTCCATCATTATTGTATTGTGTGGATTTGTAGCGATGAAAGCTTTGCCTATCGCTGAATACCCCAATATGACTCCGCCTTTAATTCAAGTGACCGCAAATTATAACGGCGCTAGTGCAGAAGTGATGGCTAACGACGTTGCCTCCCCTCTTGAGCAGCAGATCCTCGGTGCTCCTGGAATGATTTATATGTACTCGCAAAGTGCATCGACAGGCATGATGAAGCTGCAGTGCTATTTCGATATTGATTCTAACTCAGATATCGACCAAGTAAACGTACAAAATCTTGTCAGCCAGGTTCTCTCTCAATTGCCTCAGCCTGTGCAGCTACAAGGTATAAGCGTTACTAAGCAAACTCCCAGCATTTTACTTGTTGTTGCTATCCAATCGCCAGAAGGTCGCTATGACCAAGAATATGTGAGTAACTATGCTAACATAGAAGTCGTTAATGCCCTAAATCTAGTTCCTGGTATTGCAAATATTACCGTGATCGGACAAAGAACCTATGCGATGAGAATCGATTTATATCCTGATCGCATGGCAGAACTTGGCATAACCACCAACGATGTAATCAATGCTGTTCAAGATCAAAACGCTGACTACGGCATTGGCCAAATGGGGCAAGCGCCTAACTCGCATCCTGTGATTTTGACAGTACCTATGCAGACTAAAGGGCGCCTTTCTACTCCAAAAGAATTTGGCAATATCATTTTAAGAGCTGAGCTTGATGGCTCTTTTGTTTTACTTAAGGATATCGCAAATATCACGCTAGGAGCGCAAAATTACTTTGTCGACGGAGCTATCAACGGTCAAGAAACTGTTCTTCTTGCAATCTATCAAGAATATGATGCAAACGCACTCAATGTAGCAAGTGACATCTATAAGGAAATGGAACGGCTTAAACAAAACTTTCCTGAAGGACTCACCTACTCTATACCCTACGACACCACACAGTACATCCACTTTTCTATCAATGAAGTGATCAAAACCCTCATCCAAGCTGCCATACTTGTTGCTATTGTTGTCTTTGTCTTCTTGCAATCTTCAAGAGCTACATTGATTCCTGTAATTGCTATGCTTGTTTCTATTTCAGGTGGATTTATAGGGATGTATCTACTTGGATTTTCTATCAACACGCTTACCTTGTTCGGAATGGTGCTTGCAGTAGGTATTGTGGTTGATGACGCTATTGTAGTAGTAGAAAACGTTGAAAGAAATCTAAGAAAAAAAACGATGACCGCAGAGCAAGCGGCAATTATTGCTATGGAAGAAGTGACAGCGCCTATTATTGCTATCGTCTTTGTCTTATGCTCCGTATTTATCCCGATAGCTTTTTTAGGAGGTATCGCTGGGGCTCTTTATAAACAGTTTGCCTTAACGATTGCTGTTTCTGTGGTTTTTTCTGGTATTGTAGCTTTAACTTTAAGCCCTTCAATAGCAGCTATTTTACTAAAGTCGGTGCATAAAGAGCATCGCGTTGCTACTTTATTTAACCAATACTTAGATCGATTGACCGAAAAATATGTGTCGATTGCTAGTTGGTTTATCACTAAAAAGAACCTATCACTAGGCTGTTTTGCCCTTGCTATTTTTCTTGTTGGGATCTTTTTTAAAACTACACCGACAAGCTTAGTCCCTAATGAAGATCAAGGATATGTAATTGCTTTTGCACAGCTTTCAGATGGAGCTAGTTTAGATCGCACAATCAAAGTGGGCAAAAGCGTTAGTGATATCGCCCTAAAACATCCAGCCGTAGATAAGGTTGTCGAGCTTTCTGGATTCAATTTGATTAGCGGAATTGATATCACCAACATGGCGACATACTTTATCATGCTGAAAGATTGGCAAAAGCGAAAAAAAGAGGATCTTCTTGCTCCAGCTGTGATGGCAACACTCAATAAAGAGTTTCTAGAGATCCAAGATGCTGCTATTTTTGTTGTCAACCCTCCGGCAATTCAGGGATTAGGCACTGTAGGAGGTTTTGAGTTTTGGATTGAAAATATGGGTGATGGCGGAAATGCTGCTTTAGAAGAGGTACTCAATGACTTCTTAGTAGAAGCAAGAAAACGGCCAGAGCTTGCTTTTCTTCACTCTAATGCACAATTTAACAATCTATTTTTTAATATCGATTTGGATCGATTCAAAACTAAGGCCCTTGGCATTTCTATAGGAGATGTCTATCAAACTCTGCAAACGCTACTAGGCTCTATCTACGTCAATAATTTCAATAAGTTCGGACGCGTTTATCAAGTAATTGCCCAAGCAGATCCGAGCTATCGAGAAAAACTCACTGATCTAGGAAATATCTACGTTCGCTCTATGAAAGGAGATATGGTCCCCCTAAAATCGTTAATTACGATTCAACCAGGAAAAGGATCTAACGTAATTAGCAGGTTTAATGACTACCCAGCAGTGCAAATTATGGGAGGACCTGCTAAAGGATATTCTTCAAGCCAAGCTATTAAGGCTATGGAAGAAGTAGCAGAGAAAGTCGTGCCAAGCGATATGCGCTTTGATTGGAGCGGTGAAGTGTATCAAGAGCTGACCACTGAAGGCTCTTCATCTTTAGTATTGCTCGGCGGACTTGTCCTCGTTTTCTTAATTTTGGCAGCTCTTTATGAAAAGTGGTCTCTTCCTTTAGCAGTAATTATGGCCATACCCTTTGGAATGATAGGAGCCTTTATTGCCATCAAAATGCGAGGGCTTGTGAATGATATCTACTTCGAGATCGGCCTTGTAACCTTGATTGCGCTATCTGCCAAAAATTCTATTTTGATTGTTGAATTTGCTATACTCAAACACAAAGAAGGCATGTCCATCGTTCAAGCCGCCCTTGAAGCGGGAAGACTAAGATTCAGAGCGATTTTAATGACCTCTTTAACCTTTGTTTTTGGCGTACTTCCTTTAGTCATCAGTTCAGGAGCTGGAGCCAACTCTCGCCACTCTGTTGGAACAGGAGTTATGGGGGGTATGCTATCTGCTACAACGCTTGCGCTTTTATTTGTTCCTTTCTTTTTCACCCTCTTATACCGAGGAGAAAAGAGTAAATGAAACGATATATCGCTCTTAGTCTAGTTTTATTACAAAGCTGCAGCATGGCTCCTAAATATGAAAGAACAACTGTAGCCATGCCCAATAAGTGGCGCATAGAAACCTCTGATATAGGAAATATTTCTAATACCAATTGGTGGGCTCAGTTCGGTGATCAAGTCTTAAATGATTACATCCAAGAAGCACTAGAAAACAATCAGGATCTCAAAGTTGCTATAGCCAATGTTGATCAATTTATCGCACAGCTTCAAATAGCTAGATCAGGTTTTTTTCCACAATTCAATGCAAATGTTAGTGGCAACAACCAGCAAATATCCAATACGCAGCAACCTTTTCTACCAGGTCTTTCTTCTATTTCTCAGCTTCCACAATTCGCTGACATCTCTGTTCCAAGTAGATTTAACACCTTTAACTTGGTTCTTAACGGCAGCTATTATCTCGATTTTTGGGGACTTATTAGAAGCGCCTCTGATGCGGCTCTAGCTGAGCTGCTTTCATCGATTGACTCTAGAAGAGCAGTTGTTTTAACGTTAATTACTGCCGTTGCAAGTACGTACATTGATATCTTACAAATCGATCGTGAAATCAATGTACTTAAAAAGACCATAGAAACTAGAGAAGAGTCTCTTCGATTAGCTAGGGTCCGTTTTGAACTAGGGATCACTTCAGAAATGCCTGTTGAACAAGCAATATCAGAACTTGAAGAAGCTACGATCCGCTTATATCGACTACAAATTGATCAAGCTTTTGCAGAAGATCAAATGATCAATCTATTAGGAAAAACAACTGGGCCGGTGAAAAGAGGTAAAACTTTAGAGCAAATCCATCTTCCCCTATCAGTACCAACCTATTTACCTAGCGATCTTTTGAATAACCGTCCTGACATTTTAGCCGCTGAGCAAAAACTGATTGCAGCCAATGCGAACATCGGCGTAGCTAGAGCCAATTTTTTTCCTCAGATCAATTTAGCCGCAACTTTAGGAACAGACAGCTCTCAAATCAAAAATCTTTTCAATAGCGCTTCAAGTGTATGGCAATATGGAGCTGCTATCTTGCAAGAAATTTTCACAGGTGGTCAATTAACGGGTAATTTAAAACTGGCTAAAGCACAAAAAGAAATGCTTTTGCACGAGTACCAAAGCACAATTTTAAATGCAGTAAAAGAGGTCAATAACGCCCTCATTGCACACAAAATTTCTTTAGAGCAAATTGAAGTACAAAAAGCGCACGTACAAACACAAAAACAGTACTTTCATTTAGCTAAATTGCAATACGAAGATGGACTTACAGATTACTTGACCTTTTTGGATGCTGAACGCCGCCTTTTAACAGCTCTTTTAGAATACGCAAGCGCTCAAGGCTATTCATATACCACCCTTATCAATATTTACAAAGCTCTTGGAGGCGGTTGGGTGATTACAGCCGATAGTTCTGTAAACAAAGATGAACTCAACAACTAAGAGATTTTTAAAATAAGATCTTTAATTGACAAGGTATTGAAAGAAAGCTATCAATACCTTTTATGAAACATCTTATTTCATCCGTTTTTTTTCTCCCCTCTTTTATTTTTGCCCATTTTCAAGTGATTGTTTTAGGATGTAGTGGCGGGCCCGGAGAAACCAACAACTCCGCATATTTAGTAGGAGCGCAATCTAGCAATGATTTTATCGCTTTTGATGCAGGAACGATATTGCATGGACTTGAAATTGCCGTAGAAAAAGGGGCCTTTACCAAGATCAATAAAAATCCTGTTAGCCCTTGGTCCTTAACGGGTGAGATTTTACGAAACCATATTCATGCATATCTGATCTCTCATCCCCATCTTGACCATGTTGCAGGGCTAATTATCAACTCTACTTGCGATTCTAAAAAGCCGATTTACGCCCTTAACGCGACTATTGATGCCATTCGAGATCATCTATTCAATGGGATCATATGGCCAAATTTTGGCTCTGAAGGCAATCTTCCGATCCTGCATCAATATGATTACAAAAGGGTAAAAGAAAAAGAGCCTTTCTTGATCCCCAACATGCAAATGCAAGGTCAAGCTTTTGTTCTAAGCCATCCGGACGGATATGTATCGACCGCATTTTTAATTAAACACGAAGAATACTACATTCTTTACTGTGGAGATACCGCACCTGATAGCCTAGAAAAACAAAAAAATCTTG
>VGMA01000025.1 GCA_016866575.1 Chlamydiota bacterium | reverse complement strand
TAACAGAAGAGCTACCCATAGATAAAACCGAATCATCTACCTCATCTAAATCCAAATCATTCCATCCAGCGGCATAATCTTCTCTAAAAACGTTTAGTGCGGCATTGAAATCTGTATTTCTTCCTATAGCTTGTATATTAATGCTTCTTAATACCTCATTTACATCATTATCAGCATCTTCAAAAGCTGTTTGTATGCGAAGTTTTATCTTTTCATCTTCTAAGCCGTCGAACATTTCGAGTCCATTTAAAGCTGTTTCATCAGTCCCATTAACGATATGCTCGGCGTTTTTCAAGAAGAGGTTGTACTCGATAGCGGTGTTGCCTTTAGTTGGTATCGCTTTTACGCAGTAAGGGTTGTACTGATTTGCTCTATTTGAAAGAGCGAGTGAGCCTAGAAGAGCGCAGTATTTTTCATCTTCTGGTTGTAGCTGTAAATTTTTTTGACCAAACATGCCGAACCAACCCCCATCAGTGGTCCCCTCAATGTGATTTCTAGCTGCTCGATCTAAATTTGAAGCCTCAATGATCGCTTGTTCGTGATCTGGATGATCCCCTAATGAAACAGCTCGCAAATCATCTCTACAGCAAACAAAATTAGCTGCAAAGTGATCGCTATTTTCAATATTGGCCAAAATGGCATTGAGGTGCGCCTTATCATTGTTTTTTGCTCTAATCCGTTCTGCATTTGCAGCAGTCCCCTCTAAACAACCTATATCACGATTAAGCGTAGCGATTTCTTCTCTTACTTTCTTACGAATTTTTTTACGATACAAGTCAATTGCTACCATTTTAGATAAAGCTTGTTTATAGTCCTCGTCATTCGCTCCTGGTTTCATTGCCCTTTGCATGTGCTTATCACAAAATTCGCCCATGCTTTTTGGCATAAATTTAGCTGTTGAAGGGTGCATAACAAGACCACTTGGAGAAAGCGGATCTGCCATATATCCGGCGCGATAAGCCCCGCCCCCTTGCGTTCCTCGGTTAGAACGAAGAAAAGCTGTCCCATCAAGCTTAGCATATTCTAGATCTATTTCATCGCATTTAAAAGGCGCTTCTGTAAAGTCGATTACCCCTTTTACCTCATTTCCTAAATAATTTTTATAAACATAGCTTCCCGTTCTATCGTTATAGATGAAAAGTTTGAAATCTTTGATTGCGCAAGGAGGTCCAAGCTTCTCAAAAGCCTTAGCTTTAATCTTACCAAAGCACTCTTTGATCTCTGCTTCATTCTCTTTATCTTCTTTAAGAAAGATTACTGCTTCATTTGCTGACATTGAGTGCATCACAAAATCATCCCCAACTATCGACTCCGGCTCCCCTATTTCTGCTGTCATGTGAGTATCTGAGTTTTGAGTTAGCACTATATCGACGTGTTCGTGATCGACGTGTTCGTGAATTCTACCTAATATATCAACACTTGGACCAGAACTAACACTAGAAGTAGACGAAAGCATAATGAAATAATCTCCTTTAGAAATATTATAACATAATTTGAAATCTATTTCAATAGATAATTAAGTATTTAAATCGTTGAAAATAAAAGACCTTCGAAGAAATCGAAGGCCTTTTGCTGTTAGAGGATTATGCCCCGGAAGCCAGGCGAGACAAGATGTCAAGTGTCTTACTTGCATTACTTTGAGCGTTCTGATTGCCCCCTTCGTATGTTCTATCCATCTCATCGTAAGTCGATTTGCCAGTTCTTCCGAACTGCGCCTCAGAGTTATGCTCTGCTTGCTTTTCTTGATGCTCTGCTTCATTGTAACCAAAGCCAGCTGTCGCTGCTTGCTGAGCCATCTGGACAACGTTTGTCGCCATTTGAACCATGTACTGATTCTGCTGCTCTGCCTGATTGCGGTTGCCATACGCAGTTTTGAGTTCCTCGTTAGTCTGAACAATCTTGTTATCAAGTAGTTCATCTTCGCCTGCTGCGTTAAGAACATCACGCATAGGCTTAGAAGGTTTTCCAGGAGCAGTAACTTGAATCTCATCAAATTTTGTTGCTTGATTATTGTTGCCCACATCCAAGGTTGAATGCTGCTTAACCGCATTTCTATACCCTTGAGCATCTGCTTCTGGCAGTGCTTCACCTTTTGCTGCTGCTGGCGCTTCACCTGTACCACTTTTATTCTGACTTGCTCCGTTTCGAAGATTCTGCAATCCTGTCTTCGTATTGGTTGCGTTTTGGATCTGAGCTTCTGACTTTTGCGTCTGGTCATTCATCTTAGGTACAGCGACGCTAGCTACCGCTGATGTAGCTGATCCAACGCATCCTGCGATATTCTTGTTAGCTTCTTCTTGCGTTGCTTTTTTCTGTTCCTCTCCCGCTTTTCGCATTTGATCGTACTCTGTTTTGGACATGTACATCATGGTGCTTAAGCCATCTTTACCTTTAGAATTGTCCCAAAGATCCATCTCATAAAGCGCATATGCATTCATTGATTCTATCTGGTTTTGCATTGCTTCAATCATCGCTTGCCAGCACACTGACATAGGAGAAGCTGCCCAGTAAGAGCCGCCGTATATGCTAGGCGTTGTTGTTGTCTTGGTAGTGCTTGTTGTAGTTGTTGTTGCTTCTGCCATAAACACCTCGATGTATATATTGATAAATCTTTTTATTAACTTGTATCTTTTGAGCTAAAATTTGAAAGAACTGTCTATTATGATTAGGTTTGTAATTCGCTCTGTAATTATTATATCATAATTTTAATTACGAATCAATAATTAATAATTGCATATTTAGTTAAAATTGTTTAAACATATGATGATTAATTTCTTATGCCTTTTAAATCTTAAACTACTAAAAACTAATAAATAAAAAAAGGGGGTTTTGAACCCCCTTAACATCAAGCGCCTGCTAAAGCAGAAGATTAGGTGCTAGCGATCGCTCTTGCAGCTGCCCCCATCTCCATACCAGCATCTTGATTAACCAGATTAAGAGCGCTTTGCATTCCACTAACGATCCCATCAAGTGAGTCAGCGTTAGATTTTTGGAGCGAGTTGGCTAAGTTCATATAAAACTGCGCCATCTGGCTATCTGCAATCAGATCAGCTTCTTTGCCTTCGCAATCAGCCATTTCATACTGATACGCCGCCTGCTCTCCTTGGAATATAGCAGCAGCTCCACTCAAAGTCGCTTCTGTAAATCGCAAGCCCTGCGAAACAGGTGTGTAAGCTCTTAAGAAAAATTCTTCCATATTCAAACTTTCAGCTCCCATACGAGCAAGTGTTGGAGCTTCTTGTGATGCATTCATCATACTTGATGTAGGGCCAAGTAACAGTGCAAACACACAAGCTACTGTTACGATAATATCACACGCAAGTAGAGCATCGTCAGAAGCATGAAATTCTCTTAAGACGTCATCTAAAGGATTTAAAGCTGCAAAAGTCGATAATCCTTGAATTAGTGCAAAAGTCTTTGCTCTTGACAATGCTGACGTCTTTGCGGCACCATTCGCCGCTTCTTCAGCTCCGGGTTCACTTGCTGCATCAGCTCCAGGTTCACTTGCAGATATCTCTGTCATTTCTATTCCAGTATCTTCAACAGCAGCGGTAGCAGCCTCTTCAGTAGCAACAGCAGCAGTTTCTTCAGCGGCTAAAGCCATCCCTTCAGCAGCCACAGCCGTTCCACTTAGTGCAACTACAGCTAGGATGACGATGACTTTTGCCAGCATATCTGCTTGGTGACTACCCATTCCAGCTTCTTGTAAAGACTGAGAAAGTTTATTCACTGCTTGATCAAATAGCGGGCTCATCATGATGGCAGTCATGGCCATTACTACAACACAAGCTGCTGCCCCCATTGTAAGCATTGTAACCGCGGCGCCGGCAACAGCAACACCGATTTTGATCCAAAAGCCATTTTTTTTCGCTTTTCTGGCTTTTCTTGCTGCATCGTGTTCTTTTTGGATCTGCTTAATGAGATCATCATAGTCTTTTTGCGCAACTGATACTAATGCTATACCTTGTTCACTCAAAGTTGAGTTGTTTTTTGCTTCTTGCTGCATGATGTCATTTTGGAATGTCTGCATGCAAAGACCTAAAAGCACTGCGATATCGGTTAAAGACATTGTTAAACCATCGGCATTGAAAAGGCTATCAAAGTTCAATGTCGTTGAAGTGCTTGCTGTCGAACTTTCTTCAGATGATGGCGATGAAGCTAGGGTCGTTGCCATTTCGCTATTTTTTGCTTTAAACTCTGGAGAAGAAAGAATTTTATTTCCCAACCCCATAATGAAAGCGTGCAGCTTCTGGTTGTTGTTTTTATTTGCTTTCGCGAACTCATTAAAAAGATCGCCCAGTGAAGCCATGATCTTATTGAACGCCAAAGTATCTTTTTGCGAGATCATATCAAATAAAGGGATGAACTCCGCAATCATTTCTCCTGCCACTCTCGGATCACTTGCAAAGAGAATGCGAAACTGCTTAGCTAGTTCTAAAATCAGCTTATCAATAGCTTCTTGCGCATCATTTGATACATCTGGAGTAACCCCTGCTAGCAAGGATCCTAATAGCTGTTTAAGCTCTTCTAAAGAAGCAGGTAAAGTAGCTGACGTGCTAGCTTTGTCTTGTTGATCGTAAAGAGCTTTTGCATTTTTTACATCATATGCATCTTGTACGTTGTATGTCATACTACTTTCTCCTTGTCAGTGGGTTCCTTACCTACTATTATACATGGTTTTTATTAAAAATTCAATTAAAAAATAGAATTTTATAATTAAAAAAGAATAAAAAACGAATCTTAATTATATAAAATATTGATCCACAGCAAAATAAAAAAGGCTCTCTTGAAAACCAGGAGAGCCTTTTACTTAACCTATTGTATATGAATATTAAGCGAGTATATTCGCTGTATAGTCGTATACCTGTAAGAAACTGCGGATAAAGTCTGTCTCACTCTGATCAGAGTTGGATAACAAATTTTCCCAAGTTTCAAGAGACTGCTGCAATGCTGAAAACTGCTGATTTGCATTATTTACTTTCGTGTTGTCAGTCTGCTGCTGAGACTGAGCTATACGGCTCTTTTCGCCATCACTTCCGGCATCTATCACAGCTTGATTATCCTTGTCTAACATGTCGGTTCCAGTGTCAACGTTGTCAGATCCTGCTTCTGAAATGTTATCTAACAATATCGATGTATCTTGCATGCAAAGCTGATCTGTATTTTGCGCATCGATCATTACCATCAGCGCAAAAAGTAATCCGTCTGTATCGTTATTTGCATCTGAAGAAGTTGTCGTAATCGCTGAAGTAGTATCTAACTCATATCCTGTTTGCGCTGTAGTTATTGTCATACTTATCTCCTTTTGTCTCGTGAATAATATCTGTTATTAGATAGTTACTTTCTGCATTGCATACGTTTCCATTTGGCTTACTGAATCACTAAATGAGTTCATTAACCCCTCTATTGCTTGATACGTAGAGGTCATCTGCTTGATCACTTCCTGCATGACGCTGTCTGCAGTAGTACACTGCGACTGCACTTCACTCAAATCATTTGTTAAAGCTTGTATGCTTGATGGATCACCTAACTGTGTAGTGTCAGGATTATAAAATGCCGGATCCGTATCTTGCCAAAGCTGTTGAATATTGCCGTCATATTGATGATCGATACTTGTCTGAAACGAATCAAGTGTATCAATCATCTGTGTACCCGCTGTCGGGTTTTGTGTTGTAAAATAGTCACAGCTATTGATTGACTTCTTAAGATCCTCTACATCTTTGTCTATTTTGGACTGAAGCGTATCTGACTGTTGCACTGTATACCCAGATTGGGTTGTCGTTCCCACATCGCGAGCATTTGTGTAATACTTTTTCCCATCAATCATGGTGTAATACATTTTGGTAGTACCATCAGCAGCCAAGTCATAGTCGTTAGGGTTCGATTTTCCTGCATTTAGATCTTGTGTAAGCGTGTCTGTTTGATACTTAATATCATTGATCTGCTTATCAATAAACGCTTCTGCTCCGATGCTATCACCTTCAAAAGCGAGCATCATGAACATCAAACTCATTTCCATCCAGCTCGTACAACCACCATTATAATCCGGCTGACCAGCTAATGATCCCATGTAATCGCTGTAAGACATCATATCTACGTAATCTTGATTAGCTGCATTCTGATATGTATTAGTAGTCATATTTAACCTTGTATTTATATTTTCGCTTACAATTATTATATAACAATTAATTTAAGTTTTCAAGCTTTAATTTTTAATTTATACTTTTATTCGTTGATAATTACACGTTAATAAAATTTAATATATTAAAAAATTATTAAGAGATTGCCACTCAATGCTTTCTTCTATCTATATCATGGTCATAGACTTATTGCTCAAGTTGGCTGTTTAGACATAAAATGCTGAACAAAAGAGTGATAGCGTGATTTTAGCGAAAGTTTGCTATAAAATTTAGCGTTATAAAACGTTTATTGATGATTACGATATGCCTTAGCTACAGTAAATTAGGTGTTGTATTTAAAATAGACTAGATCTTTTGATAAAATTGGCTGCTAAGCCGCTTTTTTTTGGGCTTTGAACCTTTTTTGTAGTAGCGCAGCTCTTTAGTTAGCCTATCTAGCTCAAATTGGAGCGCTTGCGATAGTAATGCATCTACTTTTGTTTGCTTGATAAGCGGGTGCTTCTCTTTAGATAGAGCTAAACGGTCCCTAATAGGCTTAAAATGTTCAATATGGGAAGCAAAAAGCCCATATAGCTCTTTTTGATCCTCTTCAGAGGCTTTGATAAATAGATCGTTAAAGACTTTGTAATAATGAATGAAGTGGGCCATCAATAGGCGATGCTCTTTTTGGGAGTGTTTTGTAGCTGATGCAATGAAATGGTCGAGTTTTTGGAATGCTTCATTAAAAAGATGAATGGAATCTGAAAAGCTCATAATTTTGACCTGATATTTTTTTCCATTCTTCTTCGTTTGGCGGTTGCTGATTTTTTAGTGGTTGTTTTACTTTCATTTTTTTTCAGGTGGGGAAATTTTTTCTGAATATCTTGGAGCTCTTCACGAATTTCTCTAAACTTTTCCGAAGATTCCATCTCTGGATAATGCATAAGCTTTTCTATTTCCTTTAAGTCGATCTTCTGGTTGGATGCAGCTTGAAGTCCTTGCCGCATTTTTTCTTGCAAATTGTTGAACATCTCCGCTGCAACCCTTTTTTGTCCAACACTGCCGTGTTTCATTACAAAGGAGAGATTTTCGTAGAATTTCTTGATGAGTGGAAGAAGTTCATGAATGGCATCTTCATTTTTTGTCTCTTTTAATCCGCTCTTCTTAAATGGTGTGTGTGAAGGATCTTGATTTTCTTCCATATGGACTCTTGTGTAAGGTAAAGCGAGTTTTTTTTGATTAAGAGCGAAGCCAATCTTTTTTTCTTGTTTTGTGCGTTTTTTTAGTTTTGCTAAGATTTTGCATTCTTTGTGACTTGGCTTTTTCTGTCTGAGCTAAAAGCTCTTTATTTTGTATTTCAAGCTTAGCTCTAGCTTCTTGGAGAAATTCCCACTGTTTTTTGGTAAAGTGCTGAGGGTTGGATGCAAGTTCTTTGATCTCTTCAGAACTCAAACCTGATTTTTCTTTGGCTTTTCTCGATTCTTCTTGTATTTTTTCATACATTTTCTCAAGCTTAATCTTCATTTTTTCCACTTCTTCTTTGCTTCCTGTTTGCTGTACATGTTTGAAGTGGTCGAAGAATTCGATTGAATTTTGAAAAATGTCATCAAGCTTAGCCTCTTTTTCTGAAGAAGCTAGGGATAAAAACTCCATGATTTTTTCAAATTCATCGCTCATAATTCTTGTTTAATGAATAAAAAGAAATAATGGCAACGATCAAATTGGAGCTTGTATGCTAGAGTCTTTGGTTAAGGATCTTGAAAAATTTTTAGGGGTTAGCGTTAAGCTTGAAGGTAAAAAATGGCATGTAGATCTATCTGATCGTCTTCTTGTTACATTAGAGCCGCTCAATGAGGGTGTTAGATTTAGTGCGCTCATTGCACCTATGCCTCAGGGAAATAAAGAAGATCTTTTCATCTATTTCATGCAAGCCAATTACCTAGGTCAAGGGACAGGCGGCGCTGCAATAGGATTGGATAGCAATGAAAACTTCTTGACTCTTTCATTGTCTATCGTCTACGACATGAATTACAGAATGTTTAAAGACAAGCTCGAAGAATTTGTCAATTACCTAAGTTATTGGCGAGAAGAAGTTGAGCGATTAGAACAACAAGCAAATAAATAGATAATCAGGTACACTCATTCGCGATGATAGCTTATCTTATTGTACAAAAAGGTCCTTACAAAGAGAGCATATTCTCTTTAGAAGAAGGACAAGAGTGGACGTTTGGCCGTGATCCTGAAGCAAATACATTTGCTTTAAGCGATCCCACCGTCTCTAGAAAACATGCCCGCATCTTCTTAGATGATGGCTCCTATTACTTAGAAAATCTCTCAACAATCAATCCCTTGCTTGTTAATGGCGAAGAAGTAACAGCTCCTACCCAATTGCAAGAAGAAGACATTATCGAGATTGGAAATAATACACTTAAATTCACTCTGCATCTGCCGAAAAAAGATGCTACTCCTAAAGAAGAAGGATTTAAAGAGCTCAACGATGTTTTACCGCAGCTTACTTTAACTTCTTCTGATGATTCGCGCTGGCTGGTTAAAGTGATCGCAGGGCCTAATTCGGGAGCAGAATTTGGCATTAAACCCAATGAATCGTTCGTTTTAGGAAAAGATCCTGACGCAGCAGATATTGTTTTTCAAGATCTTAGCGTTTCAAGGTACCATGCAAAGATTTTTAGCGATGAAAATGGTCTGATCTTCATTGAAGACTTGGGATCGAAAAACGGCGTTTTTGTAAACGGAGCCAAGGTTGAAGGATCTTTAGCCCTTGAATCCCAAGATTTAGTTTCTTTAGGGACAACTTCCTTTTTAGTGATTGACCGTGAGCAGACAAGAGAAACGATCTACTCTCCTGCAGCTGCCTTTACCGGTTTAGTAAAGCCGGAAAAAGAAGAGCTAAAAAAACAAAAAGAAGAAGAAGCAGCAGCTCCAAGAAACTGGAAAGAGCTTTTTATCCCTAAGCGGCATTTGGTATTTGCCTCTATTTTTTCTATTACGGCTCTATTGGGGATAGCGAGCATGGTTTCGTTATTTAGAGTACAGCCTGTTACTATTTCCTCTCGGGATGAAGCAAAAGAAATCCAAGCTATTGTGAAAAAATTCCCTACTATAGAATTTTCATTCAATGAATCTGAAGGGACTTTATTTCTTGTAGGCCATCTACTTACAGAAATCGATAAGAGTGAACTTTTCTATCTTTTAGGCACGCTTCCTTTTATTCAATCCATTGAAGATAACACTGTTATAGACGAGTTTATTTGGACAAATCTCAACGCTCTCATCTCAAAGAATCCAAAATGGCGCAGCATCCTTGTCACAGCTCCTAAGCCTGGCAATTTCGTGATGAGGGGCTATCTCGAGACGATGGAGGACGTGGCTGAACTTGCAGAATATGTAAACCGCAATTTTTCTTATTTGAGTAAGCTCTCAAACGAAGTCGTGGTAGAGAACAACTTACAGATTGAAGTGCAGAATATTTTGATTTCTGAAGGGTTTACTAACGTCACATTCCAGTTTTCAAGTGGCGAACTAATTGTTTCAGGTAGAGCCAATGCAGGTGAAGAATCGGCCTTTAACAAGGCTGTCTCCATCCTCGAAGCCGTTCCAGGTGTAAGAGTTGTACGAAATTTTGTCATTTTTACAGGTGAGAGCTCTTCGAAGATCGATCTTTCTAAAAATTATACCGTGATGGGGACATCGAAATATGGCGATGTAAGCCAATTTGTTTTGATCAACGGCAGAATTCTTTCTGATGGGGATATCCTTGATGGAATGAGAATTACGAGTATAGATTCTTACAGAATTAATTTAGAAAAAGACGGAATAAAATATAAGATTGACTTCAATAATCAATAAGTCTTATCAAAAAATAAAGTAGCTGGAGTATTTATGTTCGGACTTAAAAAAGAAACTAAGAAAAAAGGGCTCTTCGATTTCGATTTAGAAAAAGATTTAGAAGATCCAAAAAAAGGTGAAGAGCTGGTTCATAAAGTAGACCACAGGATCCAAGAAATCAAAGATAAGCTTAGAAGCGGAGCTAACTCAGAAGAGTTCAATGACCTAGGTGTTTTATTGCATGGATACTCTTCTCTTCATAAAGTGTTAATCAAAACAAATAAAAATAAAAGCTAAGGGGTCTTCATGAAAGGTACATCAGGATATTGCACAATCACCTTCTGGACGCTAATCGTCAATTACGGAAACCTACAAAGTGCTGTTATTTCGATGACAAGAGATTGCGCAAGTAAGATCAGTGCCGCTACTCCCGGTAAGTTCTTGCTTTTGCAGTTTGCTATGTCTCAGGTAACACAGATCGGAGACTCGATCTCGAACTTGATCGCACAGGTAAACTCTGTGATTAGTAACGCTATTAAAAACCAAAGAACTCAATAATGAGATAAAGGTAGAAGTTTATGAAAAAGGGGTTAGAAAAATATACAGAAGACTTCTTCTTCTTGTTAGAAGGGGGCTTCATAGCGATCAAAAATACAGACGAAGACTCTGCTATTAAGCTATTTCGCGCTTGTGAATTATTAAAGCCAGAGAGCACATTCCCTCTTATTGGTTTTGGCTACATGCACTTATGCAAATTAGAGCTAAAACAAGCGGCAACTATGTTCAATCGCGTACTAGAAAAAGAGCCTAACAATGAAATGGCAAAAACCTTTTTAGGGATTGTCTACAGCTTCAATCCTCCAGAAATGGGAAAAGGGGAAAAAATTCTCACAGAAGTTGCAACGCACTCTTCTGATCAAGGGATCAAGCAGCTTTGTGGAACAGCAATTGACTTTTTAGATCAGCACGTAAAATGGAAGCAAAAACACCCATCTCCAGCAGAACTTCAAACACCTAAAAAAGCGAAAAGAACTTCGAAATCATGAGTGACGAAATAAGAGCTAAAAGCATCGAAGATGCAACCAAAATTGACCGTACGGCGGCCATAGGAGCAAGCGATCAGCAAAACATCACTGAAGCTGGAAAATTCGCTTCCTACATGCAAGAAAATCCAAACGTTTCTGCTCCTAAGGGTCCAGGTCCTATGCAGATTGCCGAAATTAACCCCGCGGCACAAACTAGTCAAACTATGCCGACTGTCGATTCTGTGCGCTCGCAAATCACGACAGCTTCTAGCTCTCTTGGCGATATTAACAACCAGCTAAACACCCAAAACCTCAAACTCAAGCAATCCCAAAAGTACTTACTGAGAAGTAAGCTCGAAAACGCAAATGACAATATTCGAGGAGCTGTAGAAAAACTAGGCGGCGATGCTGGCGATCCTGTCAATCTTAGAACTAAGAAAAATCCGATCGCAAAATTTTTGACCCTTGTTTCTGACGGTCAGCAGCAGCTTACTAACGCGGCAAATCTTGTGAGTTCGCTTAATGCTTCAGGTCAAGAAATCAATCCGGCCAAATTGCTATTGGTTCAAGTCAAATTGCAAAAAGCGCAGCAGGAATTAGACTATACTTCAGTCATTCTTGGTAAAGCTGTAGATGTGATCAAAACACTCTTTAACGTACAAATTTAACGCATGCTCGATGAATCTTTTGACAAACTGATCGACAAATTAGAGGATCTAGAACTAACAACAGTTCACGGACGGATCACGGAAGTTGTCGGCATGCTCATCAAGGCGATTGTTCCCAATGTAAAAATGGGAGAGATTTGCATGATCAAAAGAGAAGGAAGGCCTTTATTGGCTGAAGTGGTTGGCTTCACTAGAGAAGAAGTTTTCCTCTCCCCTATGGCAGAAATGTATGGCGTAGGCCCATCTTCTGAGGTGATCCCTATGAAGACAAGGCTTCACATCAAAGTAGGCAAAAACATGTTAGGCAGAGTGCTCAACGGAATGGGCGAGCCTCTTGATGAAGAAACGAATGGACCACTTGAATTAGACGAAACATACGCTGTTATCAACCCTCCCCCAGACCCCCTAAAAAGAAAAAAAATCGAAAAGCCTCTTTCTGTAGGTGTCCGCTGTATCGATGGCGTATTGACCTGCGGCGAAGGGCAAAGGGTAGGGATATTTGCAGCGGCAGGCGGTGGTAAATCTACGCTATTAGGAATGATGGCCCGCTACGCTAAAGCGGATGTGAATGTGATTGCGCTTATCGGCGAAAGGGGCCGCGAGGTTAGAGAATTCATTGAAAATGATTTAGGTGAAGAAGGGCTTAAGCGCTCTGTAGTGATTGTCTCTACTTCTGATCAAGCTGCGCAGCTACGCTTAAATGCAGCTTACGTAGGAACTGCAATTGCAGAATACTTTCGAGATCAAGGCAAAAAAGTCCTTTTTATGATGGACTCTGTAACCCGTTATGCCAGAGCTTTAAGAGAAATTGGCCTTGCGGCAGGTGAGCCTCCAGCTAGAGCAGGCTTTACCCCTTCTGTATTTGCCATGCTTCCGCGCCTTCTTGAACGCTCAGGAAATTCTGATAAAGGTTCAATCACCGCTTTTTATACTGTTTTAGTTGCAGGTGATGACATGAATGAACCGGTATCTGATGAGGTGCGCTCGATTTTAGATGGTCACATCATTTTATCTGCTGACTTAGCAAGGCAATACCACTACCCTGCTATCGACGTTCTTAGCTCTGTAAGCCGTATTATCAGCCATGTGGTCGATAAAGAGCATCTCATGCTGATTGGTAAAATCCGAGAAGTGCTTGCGAACTACAAGAAAAACGAACTTCTGATCCGTATTGGTGAATACAAGCCAGGCTCTGATAAGCAAGCGGACTACGCCATCAAATACATCGAAAAAGTGAATAGGTTTTTGAAGCAAAGAGTGGATGAAAAATGCACTTTTGAAGAGACCTTGCAGCAACTTAATGCCTTATTCAAATGAAAAAGCCCAAATATCCCCTCGAACAGGTAGCTTTGATTAAGCAAAAGCGACTGGAAGAAGCGGAGAAATTGCTCAAAGAGCGCAAAGAGCTCCTCACGCGCGAAGAAGAAAATCTCAAGACAAGCATAGCTAAACGAGATAAGGTTTTAGAGCATAAAAAAGAGAAGATCCGCAAGCATTTAGAAGAGCTTGAAGGGGGCACTACAAGCGATAAAATCCAGCTGGCTGAGCGCTACATCAAAAAAGTTGTTGATGAGGATCTCAAAAGAGAGGAAAAGAAAGTAAAAGATCAGCAAGATCTTGTCAATAGAGCGAAAAAAGCTGTGGAAGAAGCTCGAGAAAATCGACTAAAGAAAAATCAGGAAGTAGAAAAGATGCGTCTACACCGTGATGAGTGGGAAAAAGAGCAGGCTTTGATCATGATGCAGCAAGAAAACCTTGAAATGGACGAGTTAGGATCGAGCATGTTTTCAAGAAAAAGGAAAGAGCCATGACTTCAGAAATACCACCCATTTCAAGGCCTTCTGAGACCAAAAAAACGGCCGAAACAGATCATAAAGAACACGTTGATCCCGATAAATTCAGACGCGTTCTCAAAGTAGAAGAAGCTGACGAATCCCAGCAAAGAAAACAAAGACAAAGAACGAAGCAGCAAGAAGAAGTTGAAGAAGAGCAAATTAGCGAAAAAAGTTCTCTTCCACCCCCTACTGCAGGCGTATTTAGTTCTTTAATGACCATCTCTTCAGCAAATACTTCCATTTTTGACCTTTCTGAAGGAACTCAGCCAACATATGAAGGAAGCATGGAAGCTTCAGACAATGAGGTAGAGGCCTCAAATCAGCCTGTATATGAGCCGCAAAAAACTACTCCAGTAACAAAATCGACAACGCAGTCTAACGAAATCACAGTTACCCAAGAAGATCTTTTAAAAGTTTCTGCAAAACAAGAATCTTCCTCTACTTCTTCAGATAGCAATCAAAAACAAAGCTCTTCTGAACAGACTTTGCCAGTAGAAACAAAAAAAACAGCTGCCACTTCGAAGAAAAAGCAGGCAATAGCTGAAATCTCTGTAAAAGAGCCTCACGCACCTGAAGCTACAAAGCCTAAATCTGCCAAGGAAATCGCTACTCAAAGCGTAATAAAACAACAAGATGCGGCAAAATCAGAGGAAATACAAGCTGAGTCTATTGCTGTAAAACCAAAAGCATCTGTTGAAAAAAAGACAAAAGATCAAGAAGTTGAGCAAGTTGCAAAAAAACAAGAGGCTAAAAAGCAAGAAGATAAAGCTGTAGAGGAAACAGCTGTCATCAATCCTGCAGATACACAAAAACAGATCCAAGCCGTAAGTTCTACTCAAAATCAACCTGATGTAAAAGTGAATCAGGCCACAAGGCAAACACAGCAAATAGCGGTAAACCCTCTTACTAAAACCGATCAATCTCTTCTTCAAGATCAAAAAAAATCTAAAGACCCCCAAAAAGACAAAGAATATGCGGTTATAGAAGGTGCTTCATCGACGTTTCTAGCCGGCTCAAGCTGGTCTATACCACCTACACAGTCAGCCTCTTATGCTAGGCTGCAGTCAGATGTTTTTGAACTTTTTCGTAAGATGGTGGGAATTATGACCATTGAGCAAACAAAAGGGGTATCAAAAACAACGATCACGTTGAATATGCCCGGCTCAGTGTTTGATAAAT
>VGMA01000024.1 GCA_016866575.1 Chlamydiota bacterium | reverse complement strand
AACCTCAAAACTACCCTCTATTGTGGCCCCGAAAGGATTAGCGACAACTTCATCCAAAGGTGAGATCAGCTCTAAACGTATCGTGTGCTTCCCTTTAGAGACGTTTTTAAGAATGAATGGCCCCCATACCGATACTTTTTGGAGTAATGTATTATCAAGATAGACCGCTACTTTATAATCAGCTGGCCCTATCGTGCAGCCTAGCTTATAAAAATCAAACAAAATAGGCGCCCCTGCGGCATAGACACCTGCGGGTTCATTATAAATAACCATAGGCTTTTCAAGAAGCTGCCCTAATTGCTGCAATTCTTTTTTAGTAGATTCGCTTTGATAGCTAAAGACCATCGTATCCATAGAGGCAGCATTTTTTAGCGTTTCTCCGTATGAATTTCGCAAAACGACCACTAAACTATGAGGTCCTTTAGAAACTCCGCCGTTTATGCTGCTTAGCTTTTTTTCTAGGGTATAGTGGAAATAATTTCTTGATTCCGTGAAAGAGGCTCCATCTGTGTAGCTGAATAAAAACGATCTTTTGCCATCGATGATCCCTAATACATCACAAAACTGATCTTTTCTTTGCAAACCGCTAAAGCTAGCATAAGGAGGGCTGAGTTGTCCTACAGGAAAACCTCTTGTTCGAACAAGTATCGGTTCATCTTTTTTGATTGTTTGCTGACTTTGAATCAACATGACTTGAGCGTAGTCATTGTTTGGGGATCTGGGCTTTTTTATCAGAGATGGCGCTTTGTCTTGCGCACTTAAAAGTGTAGTTAGACCTAAACATAAAAATAAAAACCGCCCCATTTTACCCCTCAAGTATTTCTTTTTTGTTATACGCTTTTAAATAAAGCCAAGTCAATACAAGACCTAAAATTGCTACACAAATGCTAACAATATTATCTGCAATCAGTCCATAGATCGGTATTTTTGCGCTATCTTCTGAATAAACAAACTCATGAGCTGTTCCTAACGTTGCTATCCCAATGGAAGCTCCGGTAAAACGAATTGTATTGTAAATACCTGATGCTAAGCCTCTTTTATTGTCTGGAGCATAGCTTAGCGTAGCTGTTCCTGTGGGAGTCATAATAAATGCTAAGCCTGTACCAAAAAGAAGCACTCCCCAAAGAAGGCATTGCTCAAAGCGCCATACGCAAAACATGCATATAAGATAGCAAGCAAATATAATGCTCAAAAATCCTATGACAACAGGAACTCTTGGCCCTTTTTTATCAGATAAGTAACCGGAAATCGGTGAGATCACCATCACAGGAAGCGTCGATATAATGGTATACGATCCTGCTTGAAGAGGGGTGTAAGAGAGGGCTTGTTGAAAAAATATCGGCCAAAACACCGTATTCATCAACAAAAACTGAGCACATAGAACAATTACGGTTCCATAAGAAAAAGTCTTTAAACGAAATAGGGAAAATTCTACAAACGGGTGCTCTATTCTAATGCTTCGTTTATAGAGCAAGATGAAAGAAAATAAAGAGGTGAAAAATAACTGAAGAAGGACAATTAAGGATGCATAGCGGATTTCCATTAAAAAAATCGTTGAGCAAACTAAGCCAAAAATCAGCAAAAAGCAGCCGATAGCGTCAAAAGGCTCTTTCCTTTTTACAGATTTTTTTACGCTAATTAAAGCAAGGGTGATGCCTAATAGCGCTATAGGAAAATTTACAAGAAATATCCATCTCCATGAAATCATCTCCGTCAATAAGCCCCCTATAAAAGGGCCTAAAGCTAAAAATATAGAGCTGATGCTAACACTGACTCCTAGAACTTTCCCCCTCTCTTTCAGAGGAAAAACATCGATCAATACAGCCATGGAAGCTGGCCCCATAAAAGCTGCACCGATTCCTTGCAGAGCTCTAGCAGCTAAAAGGTGATAGAGATTTTGACTAATACCTCCAATAGCAGAAGCAAAAGCGAAAAGAAGCATCCCTGTGCAAAACAAGAACCTGTGGCCAAACAAGTCAGCAACACGTCCTCCTGCGATAACAAATGAAGCATTGCATAAAAAATAAATATCGACGATCCATCTTAAAGCGAGCGGAGAAATTCCAAAAGATTTCTGAATAGTAGGTAAAGCTACAGGGAGTATGGTTGAATCGAGAAAAATCATCGCAAGGCAGCTAGTCATAGCGATTAAGACAAGCCATCTATTAGCAATATCTGATTTTTTCATTCACACAATCTTAAAATTTCCTTTTGAAGGTATACTGTTTACAAGTGTATTTTGTAAACAACAATTTCGCCTGCTAGCCCTTGCTAGCACTAGAACGCGCTTACTCGTTTTTCATAAATGCGCTGTTGTGGTATACCTGTTATGCGATGTTAAAATCTCTGATTAAAGTTTGCTTATTTTCGGTTTTTGTTAGCTGCTCTTTCTATTTGCTTCAGCAAATGGATATAGGTAAGCCTGCCGTGATACAACGAAATGACAAAATATTAAGAATCAACTTTAAGCAAGAGCCTCTTTCATTAGATCCTCGTAAAGGAAGCGATCCAATTTCTCCAGCTTTGCATGTAATGACCTTGCAAGGGCTTACTAGAATGACCCCAGAGGACCCAAGAGCTCTTTCTTTGGCTAAAAATATTGAAATTTCTGAAGATCGAAAGACATATACGTTTACTTTGAAAAAAGCTTTTTGGTCTGATCAAAGCCCTATCACTTCTTATGATTTTGCAAAAACTTGGAAAGAGGTTTTAGATCCCCATTTTCCATCTCCAGTAGCCCATCTTTTCTTTGTCATAAAAAATGCTGAAAAAGCCTTTCGTCAAGAAATTTCCCTAGATGATGTGGGAATACATACACCTAATGACAAAACAATCGTCGTTGAACTAGAGCACCCCATCCCCTACTTTTTAGATTTGACCTCCTTTAGCGCTTTTTATGCTGTGAAATACGACGAAAATAAAAAACATGAGCTTTTATGCTCAGGTCCATTTCTTTTGAAAAAATGGCTCCACAACGATCAACTGGTGCTAGAAAAAAACCCCTATTTTTGGGACGCAAAAAATGTACATCTAGAGGGTATCCATGTAAGTATTGTTGCATCAGATGTGACTTCCTTAACAATGTTTGAAAACAAAGAGATCGATTTTGTAGGCGGTGCATTCTCTCCTCTTCCTTTAGATACGCTTCAGATCCTCTCAAAAAGAGGGATGATTCACTCATCTCCTTTAGGGGCTACTACAATGCTTACCTTCAATGTAGATAAATTTCCCTACACAAATAAAAACATCCGTAAAGCGATAGCCTGCGCTGTCAATCGAAAAGAACTCGTAGATAACATTACCCAGTTAGGAGAAATCGTAGCAACGGACTTCATCCCCCCGGTTTTGAAGAAAAAAGACCCTAAAGAGCTTTTAATAGATGCAAATAATGATCTATCTAGAGAACTTTTTAAAAAAGGTCTTGATGAGCTTAAGATAGCAAAAGAAGATTTCCCTTCGATCCAAATCAGCTATTACAATGAAGATTGCTATGCAAAAATTGCTCAAGCGATCCAGCAGCAGCTTCACGAAGTACTTGGCATTCAAGTCGATCTCTATGGATATGAGCTGCAATACTTTCTTCAAAAAATGAGAAAAAAAGACTTCCAAGTAGCAGAATTTTCATGGTCAGCTCAATACAATGATCCTATGAATATTTTAGAACGCTTCAAGTCAAAGCATAACATCAAAAATTACTCCGGCTGGGAAAATCGTGATTATATCGATTTATTGAACGACTCTTTACATCTTTTTTCTCCCGTGGAACGGATCCAATTTCTGGAAAAAGCTGAAGAAATATTGGCAGAAGATATGCCTTTTACTTGCCTTTATCACTGGCACATGAATTATCTTTTGCAACCTCATGTAAAAGGTTTTTACATCTCACCTATTGGATCACTCCATTGGGAGTTTGTATCGATTGATCCTGAGCTTGCTTAAAAACCTTAGCTAACCTAAACTTTACTAAATGATGAAGTTCTATTTTCTTTTACTCTTCACAATCCTTACTAGCTGCGATTCAACTAAAAAACAGACTTTTGTCCATAGACCCCACATCAATTTAAACCTGATGCAAGATCCATCTACCCTCGACCCGAGAAAAGGGGGCGATCTTGTCTCTTCCACTGTCCATTTTTTGCTTTTTGAAGGTTTGACAAGACAAACACCAGAGGGAGAGTATGCTCCTGCGCTTGCTGAAGAAATTGAATTATCTGATGATAAAAAAACATACACATTCCATCTAAAAACAACCTATTGGTCTGATGGTTCCTTGATGAGCTCTTACGATATTTTGGATACTTGGCTTGATATGATAGATCCAGAATTTCCCTGTCCAAATGCCCATTTGCTCTATCCTATAAAAAATGCAGAAGCGGCCAAAAAAGGTTTGCTGCCTTTAGATTCTGTTGGCATCTATGCCCCAGATCCTAAAACGCTCATAGTGGAATTAGAAGACCCCACTCCTTATTTTTTAGAAGTTGTTTCTTTCTGTGTTTTAAGTCCTGTTAAGCAATCTCTTGCTAAAAAAAATCCTGGCTGGGCAGAAGCTGTTGGGGATGAATTTATCTGTAACGGCCCTTTTAGACCTACTCGCTGGGTACGTGGCAGAGAGATGCTTCTTGAAAAAAACCCTCACTACTGGGACAAAGAAAATGTAAAACTGCCAGGAATAAGTTTTAGTTTTATCAATGACGAAATCACAGCTCTTGGAATGTATGAGATGAATGAGCTCGATGTAATTGGGCTGCCTTTTACTTCTATACCCACTGATGCTTTGCCCCAATTTATTGACAAAGATCAAATCCATACTCTATCTTGTCCTGCATCTACTTTAATCTCGTTCAATACAGAAAAATTCCCCTTTAACAACCTCAATCTACGTAGAGCTTTTGCACTAGCGATCAATCGACAAGATATTATAGACAACATTACCTTACTCAAAGATGACAATGGCATCAATTTAATGCCCCCGGCTCTTCGCAAAGGATACTCTCAGCACATGATCAACGATCACGATATCTCTAGAGCTAAATTTTTTTTGAAAAAGGGCTTAGAAGAACTCCAAATCGATATCGATGAGCTTTCTTTACATCTTTCAATGATCTACTCAAATTCTACACAGCATATACGAGTGGCTCAAACGCTCCAATCGCAGTGGAAAAAAAATCTAGGGGTAAGCGTTGAACTTGTAAAATTGGACCACAAAATCCTCCTTTCCAAGCTTACATCAAGAGATTATGCGATAGGTCAGTGTGTGTGGTATGCGCAGTATCAAGATCCTATGAATCTCTTAGAAAGATTCAAATCTAGCGACAATCCTAAAAATTACCCCGGATTTTCTCATCCTGAATACACCCGCTTACTCGACCTTGCAAAAAAAGAATTAGATGATTACCAAAGAACAGAATACCTTGATCAAGCACTAGGAATTCTTGTGAGTCAAATTCCTGTAACTACACTATATCACTGGAATGCGTCGTACATGAAAAAACCTTATGTAAAAAATCTTGTCGTGCGACCTACAGGGAGCTTTTTCCTCAATCAAGTCCAGATCGATCAGTCTATAAGAGAACCTTCAGAATCTGAGAAAAACCACTTGCTAGCTTTCTCCGAATCTTAACAGTGTACAAATATTCTATTGCGTTTATACTAAACTTATGTTGCAGGATATGGAACTACTTTCCGATGAATCTGAAGGGTTTTTTTCTCCGGAAGGAAGCTTTTTGCCTCGACTCTTAGAAATCACCGCTCCATTTGATTGTCCTGAAGAAAATCAAGAGAGTTTTTCCCACTATTTTAGTGCTCTACAAAACATCATTAAAAGGCTCATACCTGAAGAAGTTTTGGATAAAGGAAAATTTATAGAATCTTTTCAAGAAAAAAAGACAATTGAAGAATTCTATGATGCCCTTGAAGAGCAGATCCCTATATTGCGTTGGTCTAAACCAACTAACCAAGCTCCCTATATTTTATCGATTGCCGTTCTTTGCTCTTCTGAATACACGCATGGTGTTGGACGCTTTGTTAGCGATACGTGTAGCCGATGGCTTATTCCTGGAAAGCAATTGCCTCTTGTAAACGTAGTCTCTATGGCTTTTCGCTTTAAGCTACTTCCTCAACGAGGTTACTTTTTGCATGAACTATTCATGAGAATCGACAATCCTAAAGACCTCCATTTAGTAAAAGCGAATCTCCCCTCTCTTTCAAAAGAAATCAAACTGAATATATTGGCTGTTCAGCATGCAAGAAATGTTATTGCTCTTAAACCTTTAACGATTGATCAAAAAAAGATCATTATTCAAGAAAACATCGCCTCTTTACTCGATCGACCCTCAAGAGAATTTGATCATAATATTTTTGATCAAATGCACCACTTTTTGATTAAAGTTTCAGCAGAAGAAAAAGTAACCCAAATTAAGGAGCAAATCGCTCCGCTTCTTGAATTTAGGCCTCAAGTCTTCGAAAGAGATATTTATAATGAACTTCAATACTTCATCTTACAGTTTAAAGATCAATTCACTGTAACTAGAGATATCAAGCACTTAACCAGAATTATCTCCTATAAGTACCTATTCCATAAATCTCTTACCAATTTTGTCCTTTCACAGCCTCATCAACGCCATTTAAGCATCAAAGTGCTCAAAACAACCATTCAAGATGAGCAAAAAAACACTCCCATAGTTGGAGTATTGGTAGGAATCAACCTGCTGCGAGAAAACGAGATCTTCGAAGAAAGACATGTTCTTAAAGCGATACAAAGTTGCATACCTCATGTGACGAAAGTGAAAGATTCCAGCATCATCGATAGAAGAGGCTCAAATAAAGTCAGAACCATCTATCTCGAAGTAGAAAAAAAGGGTAACGCAACTTTTTCCATTCAAGAAATTCAGGAGTTAAGAAAGAGGTTGCCTACTGAAATCAAAGAGCGTATTGAAAGTGTCATCAATCCGATCTTCATGCCAAGAAATGAAGAAGAAGTGATGCGAAATATTCTTATTTTGAGCAATCAACTTAAATACGTCCAAGACATACCCCAAGTAGTCATCACCTTCCACAAACAGACGCAAACAAAGCTATCGTTCACTATCATACTACTTCGTCTTTTGAAGCCTGAAGACAAACCTCTACAAAAACTATTCACTAAAGAAAAATCGAGCATCAAATTCAGCGATCACGATGTAAAACTCGTAGGACAGCTAAGAAAAAAATACCCCAAAGAAGCTAATGTTTTTGAGATGCATCTAGATAAAGCTGCATTTTTGAGAAAAGACTACTCTTTAGATCTTTATGAAGCAAGAAGGGCTGTTTTTAGCGAGTTAACTAGAGTTTTAGGCGATATACGCGATTATAACGGCGGGATGATTTCAAAACAAAACGAAGCTTTGATTGACCTCAAAAAACTTCTTTTGCAGATGAATATCCACCAAGATTTCCTTTTAGAAAATTATTTCTATTCTCTCAATCCGACATACATGCAAAGTCTTATTGCTCCCGCGATTTTGAAAAAGCAATTTTTGATTCTACTTGAGGCTCTTGAGCATGACTACAACAAACAGGTCTTTTTCTTAAAAACACAAATCATTGATAATTACTTTCTTGTGGTTTTAAGTGCGATCAATCCCACCTTTAAGGATTTCGTCTCTCAACAAATCGAAGCTTTAAATATCGAATCAATCACTGTCACATCTTCTTTCTTGGGAGCTTACGACATTTCTTGCCTTTCGTACCTTGTACGTTTTGATGATCCTAGACATAACGAAGAATTCCTTAAAACCATAGTACGCAGCATTAGGATTTGGAAGACCACTTTACAATCTCACGTGAAATTTGATCCGCTGCCCCCTCAATACAAAAAGAAGATGTAAGCAACTTTTTTATTTGCTATAGTTACTATTATGCATCACAATATCAAATATGCCCCTTACGGATCTTGGCAATCCCCTATTAATGAAGAAATTGTAGCGGAAGGTTCATTACGCCTTTCTGATATCTCGGTTATAAATAACACCATCTATTGGATTGAAGGGCGTCCTGAAGAAAAAGGGCGTTTTTCTTTAGTCTCTTACAAAGATGATAAAAAAGAAGATTTTAGTCCTAAAGATTACAATATTCGATCAAAAGTGCATGAATATGGGGGTCTAAGCTACGTAATAGATAAAGAAAGCCTCTATTTCGTCCATTTTTCTGATCAATTTCTTTATAAAATGGATTCGGATGGCTCTACTTATCCTATTATTGAGGAAAAAAATCGACGGTTTGCCTCTTTTGTTGTTTCCAAATGTGGAAAATATCTGTTCTGTGTGATGGAAGATCACACTGATGCAAGCGATGTAAAAAACTGCCTTGTATGTATAGACATCAAAGCAAAAAGTGTGAAGATTTTGGCATGCGATGATGATTTTTATGGAGAAGTAGCCATTAGTCCAGATGGCAAGCAACTCGCATGGATCTCATGGAACCATCCTGATATGCCGTGGGATAGTACAAATCTATTCATTGGCCAAATCAGAGCTGACGGATCATTAGAAGATATCCAAAAAATAGCTAGCAATCCTGGTATATCCGTTTTAACGCCTCTTTTTTCACCTGATAATATCCTCTATTATGCCTGTGATGAAACAGGTTATTGGAATTTTTATCTCTGTGATAATAATCAATCTCGTATTGTTTCTCGTTTTAGCGCCGATGTTAGCGAGCCTCTTTGGGTTTTAGGGGTAAAAAGAGCAGATTTTATTAACTATCAAGGCAAAACAACGCTTGCTTGCATCTACACTGAAGAAGGGATTGATCGACTTGCTTTGATTGATGTACAAAGTGGGTTATGCTCAATTATCGACACCCCATTTACCTCGATTTCATCTCTAAGAGCTTATAAAGACGGTGTTGTGTTTATCGCTGCATCGCCAACGTCAATCTCATCTATTATCTATATCGATCTTGTTAAATCTACCGACACAGTGATTTTTTCTAAAAACAAGCCTAATATCGATGATACCTACTACTCCATACCTATACCAATAAAGTATGATACAACCGATGGAGCCAAGGCCTATGGCATTTATTACCCACCTTGCAATCCTCATTTTCAGGCAAAAGAAAAAGATAGCAAACCTCCTTTACTAGTAAGATGCCACGGAGGCCCTACATCTCATAAAAAAGCCGTTTTAGACTTAACGCATCAATACTTTACCTCTAGAGGTTATGGTGTTGTCGAAGTCAATTATAGAGGTAGTAGTGGCTATGGCAAAGCTTATAGAGAAATGCTTTTCACCAAATGGGGAGTAGCTTGCGTAGATGATGCAATCTATGCGGCTATGTATTTAATAAATAACGATCTAGTAAGCCGTGAAAATATTGCAGTTATTGGTGGAAGCGCGGGTGGTTATACAGTTCTTGCTGCGCTTGCTTTTAGAAATTTCTTTAAAGCTGGTGTTAGCTACTATGGGGTAAGTGATATTGAAGCTTTAGCTAAAGAGACCCATAAATTTGAGGCTCACTATCTAGATAAACTTATCGCTAAAGAGAAATGGAAAGAATTTTCTCCCATCCACTATGTAAACAATATCAAGGTTCCTTTACTGATTTTACAAGGTAAAGAAGATAAAATTGTCCCCCCTTCTCAATCAGAAGCCATCCATCACGCTCTTAAAAAAAATCACATTCCTACTACATATATATTATTTCCACACGAACAGCATGGGTTTCGTTCAAAAGAGGCTATTATGGAATCGCTGAAAGCAGAAAACAAGTTTTATCACTCTGTATTTGGCCTTGAAAAAAGCGTTTGAATATCAAAGTTTAGCTTGGATCAGACCACATACCTTGTGCTTTGATGAGATCTATGAGTTTTTCATCAGCATCTTTTTCATCAATATTTCGCTCAACGCACTGTTTTCCCACATACAAATCGATTTTTCCTGACTGCGAGCCGACATATCCAAAATTAGCATCTGCCATTTCTCCCGGCCCGTTGACAATGCATCCCATAATAGCAATTTTTACATTAGGTAAATGGCCAGTTTTAGATTTGATCCGCTTAGTCACTTCTTGCAGATTGAACAAGGTTCTGCCACATCCTGGACATGCAATAAATTCTGTTTTGATACTTTTTTTTCTTACAGCTTGCATGATGCTGTGTGATAAATCATGAAGAAGTTTTTGATCATAATCGCCTTCTATCCAGATTCCCTCTGCAAGTCCATCTGCTAATATAGAACCTAATTCGCAGGATGCATGAATCACAAGATCTTCAGGACTTACATCGTAGTGCTTTCTTAAAATGACAGGTGCGTCTATTTCAGGTAAAAGCTCTATCGCATGATCTAAATCTGAAAAAACTACCATATCAGGATGAAGATCCTTTTGATCAAATATCACAATACCGTCAGAAACACCTTTAGGAAATCGGACATTTCTAGAAATTCTTTCACCTCTTGGTCTTCTTTTAGTTCGATTTACAAACTCTACAAGCCTTCTACAAGGGTCGATTTCAAACCAAGGATCTTCCGTCAAGGAAAAGCGAATCGTATCACCTAGGCCCTCTAAAAGTAGAGTCCCTATCCCAATAGAGGATTTTACTCTGCCATCTTCTCCTTCTCCTGCTTCTGTCACTCCAAGATGTAGAGGATATTTATCACCGATTTTTGAAGCTAAAAGTCTGTAGGCTTCGATCATCACAATAGGATTGCTAGATTTCATAGAAAATACAAGATTATGATAATCATACTTTTCGCAAACTCTAGCAAATTCAAGCGCAGATTCGACCATACCAAAAGGTGTGTCGCCGTAACGGCTCATAATTCTATCTGACAAGGATCCATGATTTGTGCCAATTCGCATGGCTATTCCACGCTTTTTGCATTTTTCGACTAGCGGCAAAAATCCTTCTTCAATCTTTTTAAGTTCTCTAAGATAGGTAGCATCATCATAGTCAATCGATTTAAAAGTAGCCCTGCGATCGATGTAATTACCGGGATTGATACGGATTTTATCTACAAAATCAGCGACCATTAAAGCGGCTGGAGGATAGAAATGGATATCTGCCACAATTGGTATGTTATACCCTTTTTGCACGAGTAGGTTTTTTATCTCTTCACATGCTTCAGCCTCTTTTTTTCCTTGAACTGTAACCCTGGCAATATCACATCCCGCATCTGCTAAACGGATGATTTGATTAACAGTTGCTTCAACATCTCTTGTGTTCGATGTAGTCATCGACTGGATCTTGATAGACTCGCCGCGGCCGAGTTTGACATTCCCTACACTAACCGATGGCATGAAAAATCTTTTGTAAGGAGTGGTAAATCTTTTCTATTGAATGCGCTTCATAATAACCAGCCGCAGTGTATAAATTGCCATCTTGGACCATTTGATCAGCTTCTGCAGCAACAGGTACCATACCCATTTCTTTTAGCACTTTCATGTTTTCTGGCTGCTTTCCAAGGGTCATTTTAAAACTTCCCTTGCCTTGCAAAGCTTTTGCCAAAATGACAGGGGCCATACAGATTGCAATAATAGGCTTGTTTTCATCAAAAAAAGTATTAACAACTTTTTTTAGCTCGGGCAGCATCTGAAAATCTACCCCTCTATCGACAAAGGTACTCAAATTCTTGCCGACTCCCATACCTCCCGGCAGCACAAGCATGTCATATTTAGTAGGATGGAGTGTATGAAGATCGTGAATTTGTCCTCTAGCAATTCTAGCTGACTCTTCTAAAACATTTCTTTGGCCCATACCTTTTTTTGAAATATGGGAAACGGCCTGCATCTCTATATTTGGAGCATAGCACTGATAGCTATGGCCATTTTCTGCCAAAGCAAGCAGCATTAAAACCGCTTCTTGAATCTCAGAGCCGTCAAAAACGCCGCACCCTGATAAAATTACAGCTGCCTTCATTTTTTATTTCATCCTATTTAAAAAGATGTCAGTTTCTCCCCAAGGATAAACCCCAACTAGTTTTTTTTCCACTTCAAAGCGGTCTGAATAATCAGAAAAAGGGAAACTGACTGTTATCCACTTAGTTTTTTTCCAAGAAGTTTTTACCAATTTTTCTATAATATCATCTTCTAGACAAGTGCCATAGAGATAGACATAATTGGGCTCAATTTTCCAATCTAGGTAATCTTGGCAAAAAAATCTCGCTGAAAGATGATGTTTTACAGCAATTTGATTCGCGATCACTACAAATTCAGCAACCTCTTCTACTCCATAAGCTCGCATCTTATACTTAGATGCAAGATAAAGAGGAATATGCCCTCTTCCTGAGCCAAAATCAAAGAACGTAGCATTTTTAGGAACGGAAAAATCTTGTAAGATTTTATCGATAAGAGGCAGAGGCGTTTCGCCATACAAATAGACTTCCTTATCCCCCCTTTTTTCTAAAAACCGCCTAACCATTCGGTAGGGATTTTTAAAAAAATAGGCTTTTTTAAGGGAAAGCTCTACCCAATTTACCAATTAACCCTCTCTCCTGGATTAAGGGGGATAAATTTTTCAGGATTTAATCCCTTTTGTTTCATAGCCAAGTATAAATCATACGGAGGACGACTTAGCGGTTCAAAAGCTAGCTGAAAAGTTCTCCAATGCATGGCTAAACTAAATTTAGCGTTTACATCTTGATGGATTGCCACAGCATCTTCAGGACTAGAATGCACTGTACGCATAAAAGGGCCAGGAGCATAAGTCCCTATTGGGCATAAACAAAGATCGATACTTGGAAACACTTTTCCTATTTTTTTAAAGTCATAAGGATTATAGGCTGTGTCACCAACAAAGTAGCAGTGCTTGCTTTTCCCTTTAGAGCTCGATGTAAAACGTACAACGTATCCTAACCAAAGAGATCGATTGGTGTCAAATAGAGTTCTTCCAGAATTATGTTGACTTGGAACACCTGTGATCGTTAAATGCACTTTATCTATGCCATGATCGATAACAAACTCTTCCCACCAGCTCAACTCTTTGACATTGTGTACACCTCTTCTTTTAAACCACGTTTTCAATCCCTTGGGAACTATCCATAATATGTCAGGCTGGTAACGATGAAGCAATTTTACCGTTTTTTTATCAAGATGATCGTAATGGTTATGGCTGATTAACACGATGTCGATTTTAGGCAATTCTTTCAAATCTAGAGCTGGGGGATGGGTTCTTTTAGGCCCTATGTACTTAAATGGTGAACAGCGCTCGCTCCAAATCGGATCAGTTAGAATATGAATACCTTCAATTTGCAGCAAAAAAGTGCAATGATTGATCCACTGAGCAAGCGGCTCGTTTTCATTAAATATGTAATCAGGCTTTGGATAAATAAAATCTTTTGGAGGATGCTCAGGAATAGGATCATCTGTGTAATTGCCTAAAAATAAATGGGCAACATCAAAGAGACGTCTACGAATATTGTGAATATGGGGATTTTTATAAACTTTGCTCATAAGTCTATATAGCAAAAAATACTATTTTTTTGGAAAGACTTAATTAAAGCAAATTATCTTATTGCTTTTGATTCTCTATAATTAAAGTAGAAGAAATTTTATTTGCAGCTGGTCCAAAAAATTGAATAGGACCTGGATTGATGTAGCAATCCTGGAGTTTGCACTCCTCTCTATTTTTCATAAACTGCTTAAAAACAAGACCTTTAACATCAACTAGTTTTTTTTCGATCACAGTCTTCATGACACCCTTTCTCATTTCAAAATGGATAAGGCGGGCTAAAGGGAGAGCTTTAACAATCCAATCTTGAGGATCTTTGGTTAAATTTGCTATCGCAACTATATAGCCTGTAACACCTTTCATTGCAATATGTGCTGCTGCTAAACCTAGATTGAAGCAATAAGTTGCATCGAAGTTTGTGGGTAAGCAGCATCTTCCTTCATAGCCAAAAAAGTGGCTAAGAGGAGAAAATTTACTGCCCCGTTTTCCTAGCTCTTCTTGCGAAAGCTCCAAAAACAATTTTTCTGTTTCAATCAAAGATACCTGCACGTTTCCATGCGAATCTCGATCTATAAGAAGTTGTTGCTGAATTTTTTGGGGCAATCTTAAGAACAAATCTTTAGCTTTTGCCGAAAGATGTTCTATTGCTTGATTTTGATCCATTTTTGCCAAAAGAGCATTGAGCTCTTTAATCAAGCTCTTCATCTCTGGAATAAATTCGATCAATCCTTCAGGGAATACAATCACTCCGTGATAGATTCCTTTTTTAGCCCTCGCTTCAACAAGATTTACAATTTCATCGGTGATATCTTTGATTGAGAGCTGTAAATCTTGAACCTCTTCTCCGATGAAAGTGAGATTGGGTTGTACAGCTAGAGCACACTCTAATGCAAGGTGGCTTGCAGTTCTACCCATGATTTTTACAAAGTGATAATACTTTCGAGATGAAATCGCATCTCTTGCAATATTTCCAAGAAGCTCTGCATACACAGCGGCTGCTGAATCAAACCCAAAAGAGGCTTCAATCATCTCGCCTCGCATGTCGCCGTCAATAGTTTTTGGAATACCAATCACAGCTACTTTTTCATTTTCAGCTTCAAGATATTCGGCAAGCAATGCTGCATTAGTATTTGTATCATCGCCACCGATCACAACTAAGGCGTCAAGCGCAAGTTGTTTGATCGTCTGTTTGGCTTTTTCAAACTGCTCTTTTGTTTCAATTTTTGTTCGACCGGAGCCTAAACAATCAAAGCCCCCTTCATTGTAGTAGTCTTGCAAAATTTGATCATCAAGCTCTTTATATTTACCTTCTATGATGCCCGATGGTCCGCTTAAAAAACCGACTAAAGAGCTTTCTTTGTGATATTTTTTTATCCCTTCGTATAGACCCCAAAGACAGTTATGCCCTCCTGCAGCGGGTCCTCCAGAAAAAACAACGCCCACTCGCAAAGACTTGAGCTCTTTTATAGG
>VGMA01000023.1 GCA_016866575.1 Chlamydiota bacterium | reverse complement strand
CGATGTCAACCCTGCATCTAGAATGGGGCTTTACGCTCTAATGGAAGGGGGGTATATGGCTTATTTAATCAGAGCAGGCGCTAGATTGCACCAAGCAGGTTGTAATGGCTGTATAGGCATGGGACAAGCGCCGGCTACAGAAAAACCAAGTCTTCGCACCGTGCCAAGAAATTTCAAAGGGCGCTCAGGTACAAAAGAAGATCTCGTTTATCTTTGCTCGCCAGAAACAGCAACAGCTTCTGCGATTACTGGAGTAATCACCGATCCAAGAACGCTTGATATGCCTTATCCTAAAGTAAAGGAGCCTCGTCAATACGCGCTAGTATCAAACATCATAGCTCCTTTGCCTCACGGAAAAAGTGCGGAAATTGTCAAAGGGGGAAATATCAAGCCACTGCCAGAGTTTCACCCGCCTCAAGACCATTACAGATTGCCTGTGATATTGAAAACGGGGGATAATATTTCCACAGATGATATCTCTCCTGCCGGAGCGCAGGTGCTTCCCTATCGCAGCAATATTCCTAAGATTAGTGAATATATGTACTACCGCATGGATGAAACGTTTTTTGACCGCGCAATGAAAATTAAGCATCATGGTTCGATCATTGTAGGTGGAAAAAATTATGGACAAGGATCAAGTAGAGAGCATGCCGCTATTTCTACAGCGTATGTAGGAGTTAGGCTAGTTATAGCAAAAAGTTTTGCAAGAATCCACCGCTCTAATTTGACCAATTTCGGCGTTATACCTTTTGTGTTTGTCAATCCAGATGACTACGACAAAATCCAAAAAGGGGATGAGCTTGAAATTTTGCACGTCATTAAAGCTTTGAAAGCTGATGAACCTGTAAAAGTGCGTAATGTCACTAAAGATGAAGAGTATCTTGTGCAGCACAATCTCACTAATCACGAAAAAGACTATATCTTAGCCGGTTCGAGATTGAATGTGATTAAGATGAGGCTTCAAAAAGAGACGCACCAAGCTCAGTAACGCGAAAGACGATGTCATTGCCAAGTATTCCTAGGCGAATGATACCAGATTCAAAGAGGTAGCCAATAAGGGCTGCCTCTACGTATGCTCTTTCTTCGACAGAGTATACAGGAAGAGAATAACGCCATCTTCTTCCCTCTTTCTTTAAGCGTACTTTTTTCTCTTCTTTAAGAGCTACAGCAGATCCTTTAAGAAACTCATCTAACAGTACCCAGCCTTGTTTTGATAAACGCCCTAGACTGTTCTCTATCTCGTGGATATTTCTTTCAGAATGGATCGGGTTGGAACGTATTTTATGGAAAGGATGCTTAAAAATCGCAATAGCTTTTTCTTCTCTACCCATTTCTAGCCACTCAAAGCCACTTTCGGTTAATGCTAAATGGGCGCCTTGTTTTGCTGCATATCCAAGAAGGATTGCTTGTTCTAAAAGACGTTCGCTGTAAGAGGAGAAACCTAAAAGCTTTTGAGCGCCGTGGTTTTGAGGAAATTCAGGGATCAAAAATTGTGCAATTTTTGGATCGATTAGCCAGTTATTCGCTTTATAGATGAAATGATCAGGCTCTCTATCTATGTGCATAAGAACTTCAGAGAGATCTTTTGCAAAGCCGTAGTCGTCAGGTCTATATGATGAAATAAGACGAGATGGCTGCTCTGAAGGGAGCGATTCTTGGATAAAGCTTAAATAGTCTTTCCACTCTTGGAAAGGAACGATGACTTGTTTCCATCCATCATCAGTTTTTCTATATGCTAGACAACATAAGAAATTGAATTCGAGTAAAAGAGCTGTTTCTTGAAACGCTTCGTCTGAAAGTTTATATTTTCTTTTGATGGTTTCGCTGCAGATTTCTAAATCTTCTGAAGAATACACCTCTTGAGCAATTTGAGGTATGGGATCTCCCGGAGTATTTAAATCGACTAGATAACGCTGAAAAACTTGGGGAGTAATAAGATATTTTTCAATGAGCGATTCGAAGATGTTGTTTGAGTGTCTAGGGATGTGGTACCAGTTTGGAAGAACGTGGATAGGAACTCTTTTTAGAAGGCTTTGTAAAAAGTCCATTCCTGGCTCAAAATCTTCATCAAATTTTTCAAGCTCTAATTCAAAATATTTTCTTTTATCTTTATTGACAACTACTAGACTTTGGCTTCTTTCCAAAAGGCCGATTTCTTCAAATTTTTCTAGAGAAGGGATCAAGTCAGATTCTTTCACAGAAAGACTTTGTTGAAGATCTTCAATGGGAAATTCAAGCGGGTTGTATAGAATTTCTTCTAATACTTCGAGATCTGTTTCCGTGAAGCTTGCCAACATAAGACGGGTTTTGATGTCGTCTTCGTAGTTGTAATCACTTAAATTTATTTTGTTTTTGCGAGATGTCTGTAGTTCAATCATGCCAACAGCATACACAGTCTCCGATTTACGCTCAAGATTGTGTTAAACCAATCTCATGTATTATAGTGATTTTATGGCTTTTTCAATTTCTCGCGGCGGCGAGAGAATAACTAAATTTTCCACTTTTACCGGCGTTTACATTCCATCTTTGTTAACGATGTTCGGTGTAGTTTTGTTTTTAAAGATGGGCTGGATCGTCAGTGTAACAAGTTTTTTTGAGAGTTCTTTAGTCATTTCTCTTACCCTAATTATAGCCCTGATTACTGCTCTTTCTATAGCTTCGATTGCTTCAAATTTTTCATCTCATGAAGAAAGCGCTTACGATATGATATCTAATGAGTTAGGTAGCGGTTTTGGGTCTATGGTGGGCATTCCTTTGTATCTAGCTCAAACCTTTACGGTTTGCTTTTGTGTTCTTGCAGTAGCAGAATCGATTTTCCCTTTAATCCCTCAAATACCGATGCAGCTGATAAACGTTGTGGTATTGATTGTTTTTGCCTTGATTGCATACCTGTCTTTTGGGTTTGCCATGAAGATGCAAATCTGGATTTTTTTGATTTTAGTCTGTTCTTTAGCATCCTTTGCCATGGCTTATCCTCCATTAGATGCAAAGATCATGGCGAAAGCTGTTATAAAAGAACCTTTTTGGAAGATATTTGCCGTATTTTTTCCGGTAGCTATGGGTGTAGAATGTGGCTTGTCTATGGCGGAGCACTTAAAAACACCTTCTAGATCAATATTGATCGGATCAGTAGGGGCTGTTTTAACGGCATTGGTAGTTTTTCTTTTTGTGGCTAGAGCTCTATTTTTTAGCGCTCCAGTAGAGATGTTACAAAACGATCTTTTTGTGATCGCAAAACTGTCTAAAGTACAATGGGTAATCCATTTGTCTATTTGGACACTCGCTGCTGCTAGTGCTATAGGAAGTTTACTATCAGCTCCAAGGACGCTACAAGCTATTGCTTTAGACGGTCTTATGTTTGGATTTATCGCTAAACAACCTAAAATTGCTTCTGCTATCACCATTTTTATAGCTCTTTGCGCTATCTACTTTTTTAATTTAAATGTCGTAGGGCCGGCGCTTAGTATGGTCCTTTTGGCAGCTTATGGGCTCATCAACTTAATGGCAGCGTTTGAAGAAATGATGGACAATCCTAGCTGGAGACCTTCATTTAGAATTCCTTGGGGAATCTCTTTAGCTGGAGCTTTGATCTCATTTAGCTCTATGTTTATGATCGATCCTCTTATGACATTTGCGATCATCACTTTTTCTTTAGTTGGTTGGAGTTTGACGAAAATTTTTCATGTGGGGAAAGAAAAAGATGATTTAAGGCAGGCGCTTTTATTCTTTTTATCGAGAAATATTATCTATAAACTGGCGGAGCAGTCAGTGAGTCAGCGCTCATGGCGCCCTAATTTTTTACTTTTTACAAGATCACCTACAAAATTTGGCAATTTGCATCTATTTGCTCGTGAGCTCACCAAAAAACATGGTTTTTTAACAATAGCCTCCATTTTTTCTACAGAGCAGGTGCTCAAACAAAAAGAAAAAGATTGGGCTCGATTGATTAGAAATAACTTAAGAAGTCATAGGACCAAAGCACTAGTTGAGGTGGTTTCTGCAAAAACATCAGAAGAAGGGATGCGGCATGTCATTGAAAATTACGGAATCGGCCCTTTAGTGCCAAATACCATCTTGCTTGGGCAAAATAGCACTATCTACAGTGATTTGATTGAATTTGCTTTTCAAGAGCAAAGAAACATATTGATTTTTAGAGATCATCCTGAAGAAAGAGTCTATATTCCACTAGAGGTTGATATCTGGTGGGATGAAGACAATCGAAAAAACAGCAATTTGATGCTTTTACTTGCTTTTATGCTTAAAAGAAGCTCTTTATTCAAATCGAGTTCTTTTACACTTAAAGCGATGGCTAGCAGTGAAAGTGCAAGAAGTGAAAAAGAAAGCTATTTTAAAAGGCTTTTAGAAGAAGGACACATCGATATTCAATCGAAAGTATTCCTTGGGAATGATATGATCCCTTACGCGGCAAAAGAGGGCTTGACATTTCTTGGTATGAGGACCCGAGACTCTGGGGAATCAAAAGAAGAATATGAAACATATTACAAAGAGCAGTTAGCCGCGACAAAAGAATTGTCTATGGTAATTTTTACGTTGAGTTTTGAACATGAAGAAGTACGATCCCGCATCTATTGAAAAAAAATGGCAAAAATATTGGCAAGAGCATCGGACTGATGCAGTAGAAGTAGACCCTTCGCGCCCTAAATTTTATATTCTGGATATGTTCCCTTATCCTTCAGGAGCCGGACTGCACGTAGGCCACCTTGTTGGATATTCTGCTACAGATGTATTCGCAAGACACAAAAGGCAGCAAGGATTCAATGTTCTTCATCCTATGGGATGGGACAGTTTTGGATTGCCGGCAGAGCAATACGCCGTTAGAACAGGAAATCATCCATCTATACAGACAAAACAAAATATCGACACCTACAGAAGACAACTTAAAGAAGTAGGCTTTGGATACGACTGGGATCGAGAATTTGCTACAAGCGATCCTGATTATTACAAATGGACCCAGTGGATTTTCACGAAACTTTACGAACAAGGGCTTGCGTATGAAGCAGAAGCTTACGTCAATTTCTGCCCGGCTTTAGGTACTGTTCTTGCTAATGAAGAAGTGGAAGGGGGCTTTTCCGTGGAAGGGGGCTATCCTGTAGAAAGAAGACCTCTTCGTCAATGGATTTTAAAAATCACTGCCTACGCAGAAAGGCTATTAGAAGATCTAGAAGATCTAGATTGGCCAGAGCACATCAAAGCGCTTCAAAGAAACTGGATTGGCAAGAGCGTTGGCGCTAAATTGCGTTTCCAAGAAGATCAGAGTAAAGAAGAGATCATTTGCTTTACCACACGTCCCGATACGCTTTTAGGAGTAACGTTTATCGTTTTAGCGCCTGAGCACCCTTTTGTAAAAAATATCGCTCAAGAAGAAGTGCAGCACTACGTCAAAGAATCGATGAAAAAAAATGACATGGCGAGAACTGATCTTTCAAAAGAAAAAAGTGGTGTGTTTTCAGGTAAATATGCGATCAACCCTGCAAATGGCAAGAAGATCCCAATCTGGATTGCAGATTATGTTCTTATGTCCTACGGAACCGGTGCTGTTATGGGAGTGCCAGGCCATGATGAGCGAGATCAAGCTTTTGCGAAAAAATACGGATTGGAAATCATTGAATTAGAAGAGTTCATCACACCAAACTTCGAAGAAGAAGGGTATGGAGAAAAATTCGTTAGCTACAAACTTCGCGATTGGCTCTTTTCGCGTCAGCGTTACTGGGGAGAGCCCATACCGGTGTTACATTTTGAAGATGGCACAAAAAGGATTCTAGATTTAGATGAGCTTCCTCTAGTTCCTCCTGCTTTAGAAGATTATAAACCTTCGCGAGATGGCGAAAGCCCCTTAAAAAAAGCAACAGAGTGGCTGCATGTAGTAGATCCAAAGACAGGTAAAAAAGCTATCAGAGAAACCAATATCATGCCTCAATGGGCAGGTTCTTGCTGGTATTACCTCAGATTTTGCGATCCAAAAAACAAAGAAAAAGCTTGGGATAGCGATTTAGAAAAGTATTGGATGCCAGTAGATCTTTATGTAGGTGGAGTAGAGCATGCCGTATTGCACCTCTTATATGCACGTTTTTGGCACAAAGTGCTTTTTGATATCGGGTTAGTTTCTACAAAAGAGCCGTTTAAGCGCCTTCGCAACCAAGGTCTTATCACTGCGTATTCATATAAAAAGAAAACAGGCGGATATGTAAGCCCCGAAGAAGTTTTAGAAAAAGAAGGCAAATGGCTTGATCCTAAAACAGGTGAAGAAGTCACACAGCTTTTAGAGAAAATGTCGAAATCAAAGCTCAACGGCGTTTCTCCGGAAGAGATGATCACAGAGTATGGAGCAGATGCGCTTCGCGTTTACGAGCTCTTCATGTCGCCATTTGATAAGGAAAAGCTCTGGAACACAAAGGCCGTTGTAGGAAGTTTTAGATTCTTAAGTAGAATTTATGACATCGTTCAATCAGAAAAGTTGTCAGATGAAGAAAGTGAAAAAGCCTTAAAACTAGGGCATAAACTTCTTTTTGATGTAACAACAGATATTGAAGCGATGAGCTTTAATACAGCTATAGCGAAGATGATGGAATTCTTGAACGCTTTTACTGATCTACCTTCCTACCCAAGAAGCGTAGTGAAGATGCTCATTCAGCTGATCTATCCATTTGCTCCGCATTTAGGTGAAGAATGCTGGCAGATGATTGGAGAAAAAGGATCGATCTCAAGAGTTGCATTGCCGACTGTAGAAAAGAAGTATCTAGAAGAAAATCAGGTAACTATTGTATTTCAAGTGATGGGGAAACTTCGCGGACAGGCTGAATTTTCTAAAGGGGTTACTAAAGAAGAGGTGATCCAAGTAGCAAAAGCTGATCCTAAAGTTGCCAAATATTTGACATCAGAAATCGTAAAAGAGATATTTGTTCAGGACAAGCTCCTCAACTTTGTAATCAAATGACGGCTTTATACAATACAGCTTTCTTGATTTGGCTCTTACTGAGCGCTCCTGTCGCGGTATGGAAAAAAAAATACCGCGACAATTTCCTTGCTAAACTTGGATTCAAATTGCACTCAATCCCAAACCCTGTAGAAGCAAAAGTCGTTTGGATCCATGCAGTTTCATTAGGGGAGATGAAAGCTTCTTTACCGTTCATCATCGAACTGAAAAGAGAAGTTAAGGATCTTGAGATCTATTTTTCCACAAGCACCGTAACAGCCTATAACCAAGCAAAGAAAGTGCTTAAAGAGAATGTAGATACAATTTTTTATCTACCCTTTGATTTTTCCTTCTTAATTAGACAATATGTCAAAAAGATCCGTCCTGATCTATTGGTATTTGTTGAGACTGATTTATGGCCCCATCTCATGCAATTAGTTAAAGAGCAGAAAGGGGTAGTAGCTCTTATCAATGGCAAAATATCAGAGCGCTCTTACAAACGCTTTTCCCGATTTCCTAAGTTAGCCAATTGGATTTTAGATTCTTTAGATATCGTTTGCTGTCAAAGCGAGGAATACAAAAAGAGATTTCTTGCATGCGGAGTAGATGAACAAAAAATAGAAGTAACGGGAAATCTAAAGTATGATGCTTTTTCAGCTCCGAAGTTGCTTTTGCAAGCTAGAAAAGAAAAGCGGCGCTTTATCACCTTGGCTTCTACACATGAAAATGAAGAAAAACTGCTTCTAGAAGCTTTAGCTTCTTTAGAAGAAGTTACATTTTTTCTAGCACCTCGCCATCCTGAAAGATTTGGTAAAGTTGAAAAAATGCTTAAAGAGCAAGGGATCAGTTACGATAAATTCACTAAGCTTTCTTGCGGTTTGTCTAAAGCAACAAAAAGAGTCGTTCTTATCGATGTTATGGGAGAGCTAGATAAGTGTTATGCTCTTTCTGATGTAGTAATTGTTGCCGGAAGCTTCATTTCCAAGGTAGGTGGGCATAATATTTATGAGCCGATACGTTTTTATAAAACCGTTCTTTTCGGCCCTTTCATGCACAATCAAAAAGAGCTGGTAAATGATGTTCTCGCTCATAAAGCTGCTGTGCAAACATCTATAAATCAGATACATGAAGATGTTAAAAGAGCTCTAGTTCAACCTATTGAAAAGCACCTTTTAGAGCAGTTTGAAACAGCTGTCAAAGGGGCCTCCACACGCAGCTTAAAAATAATTCAGAAAAAAACAGAAATTTTTCAGAAAGTTGCTTGTCATAAAACAACCTCCATGTTAACATAATCACGAATTTTATCGCGGGATGGAGCAGTGGTTAGCTCGTTGGGCTCATAACCCAAAGGCCGGTGGTTCGAATCCACCTCCCGCTATTTTCTACAGCACTATGGCGGCTTAGCTCAGTTGGTAGAGCAGCGGGATCATAATCCGTTGGTCACTGGTTCAAGTCCGGTAGCCGCTAAGTCTATATAAATCTATCTCAATAGTTTGTTGATCTTGTTCAATCTTCACAATAACACCTAATGGCTTGAATTAAAAAAATTCAGCTAATTCTTCTAATACACATGAATCAAAACTTATTTCGTTAGAAATGTTTTCTCTTATAGGGGAAGTGTCATTTAAAATACGAGAAATTCCATCAAGTATCATGCCGCTGCCGATATTCCAGGTAATAGGGTGAGGAATAACACAAAGAAGCGCCCCTGCTAAAATTTCTACAGTTCCAATAACGAGATCTAGAGACTGATCTTCTTTGAATTTTTTAGGAAGAGGAAGGTCTAAGGCAATAATGGTTATCTTTGATTTATTAGGTATGGTTTTTTTCTTTAGCCCATTTTAAGATAGCGGGAATGTAACCTGTAATAGAAGCGTTTATAAGTTGAAAGGATTTTTTTGTTTGCGCGTCTATAATTTCTATAAATTTAATTAGAGTGAGTAGGGAATCCTGAGCTTTTATAGGTAGTTGAAATTGAGAATGATTAGATTTTACAAGATGTGCAGTATCTATTAAGGTTAACGAATGTTTGTATTTAATGTTAATTTACTGAACTAGGTGGTTTAGGAGGTAATACCCTTCTATTAAAGCTTCTCTAGTCCGTAGAGTATCTTTATTAACATGGCTAAAATTTTCTAACAGAGTTTCATCAGTTGTTGTATTTTCAGCTGATAAAGAAGAAAAAAAAACGCAATGTGTGGCTATCGAAACCAGCCTGACGCTAAAGCTATAACAAAGAAAGCAAATGAACACGCGATCCAACTCTTTTTTTAGATTTAGATTTCCAAGCATTTTCAAAAATTTGTAAAGAGCGAGTAGCGATATATCCTATGAAGGAAGACACAATTAATAACGCCGATAGTCTCAAAAAAAACCAATTCCAGTTTAAAGATAAGATCCAATCCATAGAACCTTTTTTGTCTTAAAATTTGTTATACATCATAAAGATTTTGGTTTTTTTACAATTTTTTTTGCATAAATGTTTCACAAAAGGTGTTCTTTGTAAGCGTTTTTTAATTCAATAAAAACATGATCTGAATTTGATAGTTCAGGTAAAATAGTCGCTTAGTCTATCTGAATATTCATAGCTCCAGTACAAAATCTACAAGGAACAATTAAATTACTTATTGATATTTCCACAGGGAAAGAAATTCCAATAGCAGCAGCTGATGCTTTTGGGGAGGGTCTTGATCAAAATGCTCCGATATCATGGATCTTTTCAGGAAAATATTACGACCGCGATGCAGGATTGGTATATTTTGGAGCGCGTCACTACTCACCTGAGCTAGGTAAATGGTTAGCTTCAGATCCTATGCAGTAAAGTTTTGATCCTTATTTATATTGTTTAGGTGATCCTGAACATTGTATTGATTCTAGAGGAGATTGAAGCTGAATTAAGCATAATCCCTGAAAGCAAAAAGAATCCGAAAAAGAACAAAGCTCTGAAACATCCAAAAAATGATAAGTAGCATCAAAAACTGACCATTTTATTAGAGACTCTGAAAGTTGATTTTTTTCTTTGCATAAAATTTATTCTATTATAGGATAGCCCTTTACAATCGGAGAATTTTCATGAGGTGTTTGACTTCTCTTTTTTTCTGTTTTATGGTCTGCCTTAATGCTGAGGTTCATACTTTAAGACTGTGTGATTTGGGGTGCGCCCGTTATTTTTCAGAGGGATCTCAGATTCAACGGATAGAAAGAATTTCGAAGATGGATGAGATCATGTATACATGTTCATACGAATATGATGAAAATGACAATCTTATCTCAGAATGTTTAACAAACGCTATCGGTGAAATCATCTACAAAAACAGCTTTGATTTCATAGATAAGCAAAACCAAACTAAAGAACCGCTTGCCACATTTTATACAGAATATGACTTGCTCGGTAATCTCATTCGATTGGGAGATAAAACATTTTCTTATGATGAGCAAAATCATTTGATCAAAGTGACCACCCCTACAAATGTAATTGAATATAGCTATGATTTTTTGGGAAAAAGAATTTCCAAGACGCTGAATGGGTCTACAGAATACTTTGTTTATCATGGTACTAATGAGCTTGCTCATATTGATGCAGAGGGTAATATAATAGAGCTACGCGTGCCAGGAATTTCTGCTCACAAGGATATTTTAAGACCCGTAGCCATTGAGACACAGAATGTTATCTATGCCCCACTTCAAAATCTCCAAGGAACAATTACAGCACTTATTGATATTTCCACGGGCAAAAAAATTCCTTTAGCGGCAGCTGATGCTTTTGGGGAGGGTCTTGATCAAAATGCTCCCATATCATGGATCTTTTCAGGAAAATATTACGACCGCGATGCAGGATTGGTATATTTTGGGGCGCGCCACTACTCGCCTCCAGCTAGGTAAATGGTTAACTCCAGATCCTATGCAGCAAAGCTCTGATCCTTATTTATATTGTTTAGGTGATCCTGAAAATTTTATTGATCCTGATGGACAATTCGCAATTGCTGCACCTCTTATAAGCATCTCATGGGGAGCCGGAGCTACCATTACCGCACCTATTTGGGCTCCTTATGCAGCTGCAGCTGCTGCTGGAGCCACTATTGGCTATTGGGGCTATAAAGGTTATAAACATTGGCAAGATTCTCGCGATAATTCTTCCTTCGATCTTATTGCGATGGAAAGAAGTAAAAAAGGTGGTATCGATCCTAGTTTACCTAAAAATCCTGAAAAAGATAAAAACTGGATAGATGTTAGCCATCCAAAAGCTAAAGACAAAGGCCATCATAAATACAAAAACAACGAAACGGGCGAAATAATAGAATTTGACAAAGCAAAACCTGGTAATCCTGGTCACAAAGGACATGATCATTATCATAGACCAAATCCAAATACAACTGGTGATTATGATGCTTACTTAGATGCACAAGGTAAGCCTGTTCCAGATAGTAGCGAAGCATCTCATCTCTACCCACCTGAATGGGTGTGGTGGTAAAAGTTAATAAAATGTTGAACAACATGGATATTTCTAATTATACAGCATTTTTTCATGATGGTTCTTTATCCAAAATAATCCATCAAAAAAACAAACTTATTTTAAATATGCAAAGTGCTGAAATAGCGATTGAAGAGCTTCCAGGCAATATTGCTTTATCTTCTGATGATCGCATTAAAGGAAAACTTCACATTATAAATGTTGAAAATATTGAGATAAATGAAAAAATTTTATCAGATAGATGGAAAATGCAATTTGATAAAGGTAGAATTTTTGATTTTGAGATTAAAGGAAAAATAATTGAACTAGATATAAAATGGGTAAATTACCCGCCACATCCAAATATAGAGGATTTTTCTACAATTAAAATTAAAGCTGATCAAGTTTGGTGGGAAAATATCCCTGATCTAGAAACCTAAAGTTGTTTTTTCGCTACGCCTTTATGCAAGCAGTTGGACTTGTAGATGACCACCGATTTGTCATCTACCTTTCTTTGTCCAAGACAAATGCCATTCTCTAGGCTCCACGCGTTTAGCAAATGAACGGCTCGTTTACCTGCCTGTTCATCTAGTGTACCCCTGAGGGTTTTCCCATCGAAGCTAATCACGGTTTCTTTCTTCTCTTTCAAAAGTTCCATGATTTCAACAAGAGTTTGTTCAATCTGCTCCGGAGATATCAAAGAAAACACCCGTTCAATGGTATGGGCTGATGGAATCCTAGAGCACACATCAACAAAACGAGCAATCCAATCTTTCATGGCTATCGCGAGATGTTCCGTTACTGACCAATCGTCTGCTCCGCAGAGAGACGTGATGATCACAGTAAAGACAATCGATATCAGGGAATGTTGAAAATTACAGGACGGCTTTCTTGGATCTCGAATACGATCCAAAATTCTAATGAGCCGAAGTGTAGGCTGTGGATGAAGAAACTGTTTCGGCTTAATATGTGCTGGCACTTGTCCCTTAATAGCCATTATATCCTCCTGAGGATTAATGAATAGATAGGATATCTCTAGCGCTAACAATTTTAAAATTTATTTTTTTATGGTCAGTACCCTGAAGGACTAGTATTGATCCTAGTAGTTAATGCTCCTAAAGACTGTCAAAGTGCTGAAGTAAGCTTTGATTAGACGTATACTCGCCTGATGGCATAACCGAGATTGATGTAGTGAAGGAAATTACCGAAACCAACCAGCTGCAATAGCTATTAAAAAGATTGCGAATGAACATGCTATCCACCTTTTTTTCTTTACCTTGGATTTCCAAGCTTTTTCAAAGCTTTCTATGAGACGAATAGAAAGGTATCCAATAACAGGGGATAAGACAAGCAACCCGATAAGTCTCAAAAAAAACCAGTTCCAATTTAAAGATAAGATCCAATCCATAGAACCATTAACGTTTTAAAATAAGTCAGATTTTATAAAGAATTCTAGTTTTCTCAAATGTTTTTTTTGTAAAATTTTTATGCTGAGAGATTCTACTTACGCTGTATTTTGTAAGCTGTTTGGAACAAAAATAGCCGGCTTAGTTGATAAGTCTTTATCTATCGCTGCCAATTTTTGTGCCTTTTAAAACTATTTTTTTTAGGTTCTTAGAATCTTTTAAGCCAGTGATATTTTCTAAAAATTGTGCAGATTCTGCATCAAATTTTACAAGTTGTATGCAACCTGAGGGAGCGCACTTTACTTTTGTAAATGGAATGGATAGCTCTTCAAGTTTTTCTAAATCATCAAGGCCTGATAGGTCAGATAAATTAGCAGCTCCTAGGGCATAAAATTTTTCTAAGTGTAGGCATCCATAGGGCGCTTTTGTGATTTTGCTGTAGTTAACGTGGATCTGTTTTAGATTTTCTAGGTTAGATAATCCTTCAATATCTTCTAGATATTGGCAGTTGTCGGCAATAAAAAATTCAAGAGATTTACACTCTATCGGAGCCGATCTTATGCTACTAAAAGTAGCTTTTATGCATTTTAGGTTGCTGAGGGAATTTAGCCCTGATAGATCTTGCATATAAAAGCTACAGGCTTGAAAGATTTCTAGGGAGCTGCAACCTCTAGGAGCGATGCTTACTCCGGTGTAATCGATTTCTATTCTTTTTAAGTGCTTTGAATCATTAAGAGAGGAAATGTCATTGAGCTGAGGCACGCGATTAGCGATAAAAATTTCAAGATTTGGGCAATTTATTGGGGCTCTACTTATAGAAGTTGCACTAATATTGATGAATTGAAGATCTTGAGAGTGATCTAAAAAAGCAAGGTCATAAAGATGAGTAGCTCCTGATCCATTAAAGGATTTTAGAGCGTTAAATCCTTTTGGTATTTCTCTTATTAGGCTTTTTGATACATCGAGAACTTCAAGGCTATTTTCCCACACTAGTGGTAGATTTGTGATGAGCGTGTGTGAAAGTTTTAGCGAAGAGACAAAGGGGAGAGAAGAAGATAAAACAATTAAATCTTCAGATGTTAATAATAAATTACTTAGGTCTAGATTCAAACGAAGTTCTTTTACAGAAATCGACAGGTTAAATGCAATTTCTTCTATGGAAGTTCTTTCTTGCGTAGCGGTATTTATGTAGGCGCTAGCTAGTAAAGAGCCGTAGTGATTTAAAAGAGTTTCACTTAGTAAAGGCAGATCTAAAAGTAAATCAAGCAGCAATGATCCAGACATAGATGGGTAATTAAAGATGTGATCAATACAAGTTTGAGCTGTTTTTTCATCTGAGAGATAATCAGCTAAGATTAGTACTTTGATCAACTCTTCTATATTTAGAGAGCTCTTAAAATGGACGTAATTATGAAAATCTTTAGCTGAAGTAGTAAGGGGAAGGTAGATGAGAGGGCATTTTTTTTCTTCGATAACTTGAGCTTCTAGATAGTCTTTAAGCAGCAGATGATCAAAAAAAGGTGTTCTTGTCAAAATATCTATCGGAAGATCGATTTCTTCTTTTACTTGATTTTCATCAACAAGGTGCGCTGTAATGAGATGGTCGTTCGATATAAATGAATCAATCTCATAGCTAAAAAATTCTTGAGCTTTTGTATAAAAAATTGCTTTTTCTTTTAAAGAAAATGAGCCAGATTGCAAAATTTCATGAAAAATTTGTCGAATTACTTCGATATTTTGATGTTCACCCTCTGTTATCGCAAATTTTCCATCGAGAATAGATATTGTGTGCGAAAGCCAAAAATCTTTAACGGGAATATCGAAAGCACCCAAAATAGTAAGTATTTCTAAGTGCATTTCCCTTGGTTCTTGAATATCTGAAGAATTCAAGGGAAAGGGAATTGAAGGGTGAAAAGAATGGTTTGTGGACTTTATTGCCATGCTTTTCTTCTTGTAATTATATTTTGATGGTTTTGCTTTGCAGGCGTGCCTTCAATATCGATCTCGCTTAGGTAACGGCATCCTTTAAGGCCTGAAATATCATTAAGTAGATGGGCATTTCTTGCGTGGAATTCCCTTAATGAAGAACATTTTACAGGTGCGTATCTTACAGCTGTATTTTCTACATTGATCATTCTTAGCTTTGGAAGATGTGATAATCCGGAGATGTCGTTTAGTAAAGGATTTTGATTTGCTTGGAATATTTCTAAGGATATGCAGTTTCTAGGAGCCTCAGTAACTTGAGTGTGAGTAAAAATCAGTTTTTTTAAACGAGTTGACGAATTTAGAGAGGATATATCCACAAGATTAGTAACAAACCCGGCAAAAAAAGTTTCTAATGATACACAGCCTACAGGTGCGTGCGTAATGTTTGCCTGCGAAATAAAAAATTCTTTCAAATTCTCTAAATAATTTAATCCCAATACATTATTTAGATTGGGTGCTTCAAAAGCTTTAAAGCTAGAAAGAGATAGGCATCCAACAGGAGCTCTTTCTACTAAAGATCCACTTACATCAATAACTCTTAAATGGCATAGGTTGTCTAAACCTGAAATATCTCGCAATAAATAGCATTCCTTAGCTTCAAAAATCTCTAGTGATAAGCAAGAATTGGGGCTAGACAAAATGGGTGTTTGAGAAAGATAGATTTCTTTTAATTTTGGTAAACCGTTTAAACCTGAAAGGTCTGTTAAATTATAAGCATCTAGAGCGCTAAATCTTTCTAAGTTGA
>VGMA01000022.1 GCA_016866575.1 Chlamydiota bacterium | reverse complement strand
TGCTTATTCTGTAGGTTTTCCTTTTCGATACTCTACCTTGCGCAAAAATTCTCCTGATGCATTGAAAAGTGTTGCGATCCCATTTCCTCCAATCACTCTTGAAGTAGGTTCATCTTGCCCTTTTTTGAGATACTTACCGGAAATAAGAAGATCGTTTTCATAATCTTCTACAAGCATAAGAGAGCCATCTTCATACCAAGCTAAACCCATCCCTTGCTTTTTGTTGTGGCTCATCTCACGTTCACTTTCTAGCCTTCCATTTTGATACCATGTTCTGACTGTGCCGTGAATTTCATCGTTTAGCCACATCACAGATAACATAGGCTCAGAGCTGAAGGGATGGTAAACAATCTCTTGTCCTTCTTTTTTACCGTGATGCAAGCAGTGTTTACTTTCTAAAGAGCCATCTTCTCTGAAAAAAAGCATTTCACCCTCCATGATACCTTGTTTGTACTCATGCATGCTTTTTAAACTACCCTCAGCAAATACCGCTTTTTTTCCATATCCTTTTACAATCTCTGCGATGATTTCATCTTGATAGTTGTAATATTTACCTTCGAGAAGATACCCTTTTTGATACACCTCTTCTTTAAAAGCAGTATCTTGATCTTTTTCGTGGTAGCTTATGCCATGTTTTAGACCATCAACATATGAAGTTTTAGCAATCAGCTGTCCATCTTCTTTAAACAATTTTAGATCACCGTGAATTTGATCTTTTTTGTAAGGGATCGTCTTTGAAAGCGCCCCATTAGGATGGTAGTATTTGGAAGTTCCTTCAAGAGATCCTTTTTGGTAATAAATCTCTGCTATTTTACTTCCATCGCGATCAAAAACGTAGCAATCTTTATCAAAAACCCAAGTAGACTGCGCATCTTCAGTTAAATCCCCCAATCCCTCTATGACGTATGCTTGCATGCGCAGCTTGCCGTTAGAGTACCACTCTTTGTATACACCATTAGCTCTACCACTCACTGTTTCTAAATATTGGTAGATCTGACCGTTTTCGTGATACGTTGTTGCCCTAGCCTTGACTTTTCCCTCTTGATCTTTTTTGTAAACGCGCACAACTTTTTGATAAGGCTGAGGGTTTTCGTAACTGATTTTAGCAAAGCTATCCAATTTCTCTTGAGCGCTGATTGTTTCATTCATTCCGTTGCGATCAACTAGTTGAACGCTTGAGAGATTGTGCTGCTGTTTTGCTGTGCACCCGACTAAAAAAAGGGATGCTAAGAGAAATGTTTTCGCTTTATCCATGACCAATACGCTCTATTATTTCCATATCAAGAGAGTACAAACCCTCTTGTTTTTTTTCTAATACCCACTTTTTGATCTGTAGTTGTGGGGCATCTATTTTTTCTTTTTCAATCACATCAAGAATTTTTTGCACATCCGACATACAAACCTCTACAGGTTTACTAAGCTTGTAGTGACGCTCTACATACTTTGAAAATTGATGCTCTTCACTTTTGACTAAAAGAATTTGGTTAGCTTCTAAAAAAAGAGCTCTTTCTTTGAGTGGTAAATAGCTTCTCCAACTCGGCTGAGTAAAAAGTTCATCTAGAGCAAGTTTTTCTTTTTCTAGCAGTGTAAGAGTTTGTAAATGCTTTTCTAAAAAATTCTCTTCAATTTGCGAAAACTTTTTTAAAAATAAAGCATGCTCTTTTTCCTTGTCCTCTAGAACGATTTTTTCTGACTTAAGCCTTGTTAACTCTTTCTTTTCACACCCAAGACGTTTAAATTCTCTATAATAAAAAATTGTAGCTGTAAGTGAAGCGAGCAAAAACAAACTGAAGATGGATAAAAGTTTATTTTTCAATAGAAACTCTCCCTTCTATATACTCAATTTTTCGGATCTTTTCTTGCCCATTTTCTCGAAGTATTTTGCTAACAGTTTCCCCTTTCAAAACGCGCGCCGCTTCTTGTTTTCTTTTCACATACTCTTTTTTTATCTGATCCAAATTCATTTGTTGTGAAAAGCTTACATCTTGATAAAGTTTACCGATTTCTTTCTTTTCTTGGATATATTCATGATGCACAAAGGAAAAAAGGGTGAAAAAGGTAAAAGAGGCTGCCAGCATTACTTGGTATAAGGCTCTTTTGAGCTCTTTTTTTGCTCTTTTTGAATTTTGACGAAACTGCAAACTCGTCTCTGTTGCTAGCGCAATACCTATTTCTACTGCATACGAAGCGATCATTTCCTCATCAAACTCTAGATGAGAAACAATATCTACTTCTTCAATATCTTTTTGTAAAAGAGCCCTAGCTGCTTCTTTATGCCCTGTGTATGCTATGGAAAACACTTCTGTATCACTATTTTTCTTTAGAGCATCAAGAACACGCTCATGTTCTTTAGCTAAGCGACTTGCAACCATTTCAGGAACTAGGCTTAATAATTGAGTCGCGCTAAGGTTATCAGTTTTCAAGTACTTTATTTCTACAGCATCTAAAAGATCTTTAAAACCGAATCTAACAACTCTTGATGTTTGCTCTTTAATATCGATGTAATAAGACTCTTGCCAGCCAAAATGCATGACAATCAGCCGCTCTTTTTTCGGAAGAAATTGTTTAGCAAACTGCTCTAGAGCTAAAGGGATCGAGGTGACAAAAATAGGATCAAAACCCATCTGTTGCATCTCTAGAAGATGCTTTTTTACCTTTGTCTCTCTGAAAGCATATAAATGCACCTCTGTTGAAGTTTTTTTAGGTAAAAGCTTTGTTATCACCTTAGCTTCTTCAGGGATTAATGACTCAATTTGGAATGGGAGCGCTTTTTTTATCGCCTGCCGGCTTTTTAAAGGCAAATCAATCTTTCGAACCAAAACATCTTCAGGGCTCAACGCTGAAGCTATATAGGCTTTTTTAGCATCGATATCGATCAAATCTTTTTTACACTCTTTCATCGAAACTAGACGGATCTTTTTTCGATGAAATTCCATCAAAACAAATTTGACGTATTCTTTTTCTGCCCGAATCGCTAGAATATCCATATCATGACTATTGTATATCCCTTACATCTTGTTGTACACTGGATCTTTCAAACCTATACGGTGATGCTTTTTGCCCGTATCGGCCTCTCTTGGTTTCCAAACCTGAGATCATACCGCTTTGCTGATTTTTTAATATTTTTTACTGAACCTTACCTGGCTATTTTTCGCAAAATCATCCCCCCATTAGGTGGTATGGTGGATTTTAGCCCAATGCTTGGGTTCTTTGCTCTTCAATTTATAGAAAAGTTTTGTCAACGATGTATATCCGTCCTCTTTCACTGGGTAAATTAACCTTACGTACAAACATCATCTACTCTCCTCTTGCGGGCTGCTCAGATTTGCCCTTCAGAAGAATGACCATACCCTACAGGCCAGGTCTAATCTTTTGTGAAATGGTGAAAATGGATGCACTCGTGCGCCATGATAAAGGAACGTACCGAATTCTCGATTACACAAAAGATATGTCCCCTATCGGTGCGCAGCTTTGCGGAAGTAAGCCAAATCTTGCTGCTCCTTCTGCAAAAATCATCGAAGATCTAGGTTTTGATGTGCTAGATCTTAACTGCGGCTGCCCTGTGGATAAAGTAGTCAAAGATGGAAGTGGCTCTGGTTTACTTAAAACTCCTGAAAAAATCGGCGAAATTCTCTCTAACATCGTTTCTGCCGTATCCATTCCCGTCACTGTTAAAATCCGAGCCGGCTGGGATGATGAAAACATCAACTGCGAAGAGATTGTCAAAATCGCAGAGCAAGCTGGCGCTAAAGCGATTTTTGTCCACGGAAGAACAAGAGAGCAGGCCTATAGAGGACCTGCGAAATGGGATTATGTCGCTAGAGCTAAAAAAGCTGCTAAAAATATCCTGGTTATCGGTAATGGCGACATTTTCACCCCTGAAAGTGCAAAAAAGATCTTTGATGAAACCTCTTGCGATGGTGTTTTACTCTCTAGAGGAACTCTTGGTGCGCCTTGGCTTGCTGAAGATGTAGAGCGCTATTTAACAAATCAAGAACCCATCGAAAGAACCGATTCTTTCATCTTAGAAAAGCTTTTAGAGCATTTTGCTTTTATCAAAGAATACCAAGAAGAAAGAAGAGCTATACTCGATATGCGCCGCGTCGGCTGCTGGTATTTAAAAGAGATGCCTTTTGCAAGGTCTATGCGCGAAAAAATCAATAAAGCTCAATCTCTTCAAGAAGTAGAAGCGGTTTTACAAGAAAGCTGCTGCTATTAGAATATTCTAGAAAACAAAAAGGGGCAGAGCCTAAGCCCTACCCCTCGTTTTCAACCTTAGCTCTAGATTAGAACTGGTAGTTGAATGCCATTGTCAAACCAATCAAAGCGAATGTGTTATCGTTTTGAAGGTTGAATACGTAAGATTGATTGCTTACTGTGCCGTAAGAAATTGTTCTATTTCCTGACCACATTACGTTTGTATCCAATCCAAACATCACTGTTAAGTGTTGTGTATGATCAAAATAATCTCTGTCATACTGAAGTCCAAGAAGAGCGTGTGCACTTGGGGCAAATCTTAGAACATCGTTAGTGATGTATGAACTATATTGTTCAGGATCTGCAGACCAGAAACAATCTTGTGAAATTTCTGTTTTGCCGAATCCGAGAGTCATATCCCACTCTCCTGTTAAGCTAAATCCAGAATCTCCAAACGCAAGTCTTGTATCAAGAGAACCGGTAGGTCCAATCTGCCAAGTTTTTGAACGTTTTTTCTCAGTTAAAACATCATGTGAATCACCAGCATTTGAACTGAATTTGTTTTTCTGATAGATATCTAACCATGTTGTTGTTAATCCTAAACCTGGATTGATCACAAGAAGTCTACTTGCAAAAGTTCCTCTAGTTAAAGAAAGAGCTAAGCGGTAGTAATCTGTGCTGAGTTTTCCTTGAGCACTGTCATAAACTAAATCTGACTGGTCATCAAAATACACAGCTGTAGTTGGTGTAACTACTTCATTCCACTCTTCTGAGAAGTTTTTCTTTCCATGTCCTTGATGGAATGTAAAATCTAAATCCCCTCTCCATCCATCGTTGCAGAATAGGTAGCCAATTCCAACCTGGAAGCCCCAATCAAAATCTGACTTAACTGATAAAACTTCACCGTTGTAAGGATAGGTGTCATTATCATTACCAACAGTTGTCCAAGCAAACTCTGTTCCTTCTACGTATGGTCTCCAGTATAGAGCAGATGCGCTGAACTCAAATCCATGGCATAGATCTACAGATGGACGATCTGGTTGAAGAGTACACCCCATTCTTCCGTTAGCAAGCTCGATAGAGCAGCAGCCTTCAGTTTCTTTTGGGCAGCAGCCTTGATCTTGAGCTTTGTCTTTACTTGCGGCAAATACGTTTGCTGAGCAGAGCAAAGAGGTCAAGACGAGTGGTATTCTTTTGGTTAACGCACTATTCATTTTTTACCTCATTTGGTTTTTGATTGTTGTTTTATAGGTTATCTTAGACCTCCGTATAAAATAAAATTTATTTTTTGAAAAACATTTTTATTTTATTTTTTGTAACAACAACAGAATGAACCGTTTAGAGCTGTATTTAAATTTAAAATAATTTCTATATTTATTTCTTTTAATAGCTCTTTCATCCCTTCTTTTGCAAAAAATGCTTCTAAAAACCCACCTTCTTGTAATTCGTCTAAAATTCTTGGGGCTATGCCGCCTCCTATATAGACTCCTCCTGTTGCCATCACTTTTAAGGTTAGGTTGGCTGTCTCTGCTCCATAAATAGAACAAAACCAGCTTAAAACTTTTCTACATGTAGGGCATCCATACTCTTTTGCTTGTTCACAAATCTTTTCAGCAGAAGCCTCTTCTAATGAAAAAGAGGCTTTGGGATACCCTTTTTGTTCTATTAAAAAGCGATATAAGTTCACCATACCTATACCTGAAAGAACGGTTTCATAGCTTACTTGCTCATGCTCTTTTTTAAGATAGCGCAGTAGCTCGATCTCCAATTCATCCCTTGGGGCAAAATCGACATGCCCCCCTTCTGAAGCTACCGGTATATAAGAGTAGCCATCAAAAAATATAGGAACTTCACCAAGGCCGGTACCTGCGGCAATAAGCGCTTTGGATCCGTTTTTTTTCTTACCTTGATGCAAGGTAAAGGTCTTTGTAGACTCATTAATTCCATATGCATGAGCGACCATGTCATTAATCAACATAACCTTTTTAATACCAAACTCTTCTTCTATATTTTTAGCGCTTACCACCCAAGAGAGATTGGTCATTTTACAAACTTGATCAATAATAGGACCTGCTACTGCTAAGCAAGCCTTTTCTATTTTTTCATTTTGTAAAAATTTTTTAATTATTTCTTCTAGGTTTTGGTAATCTTTATTGAGATAACGCTCTTCTCTTATGCACTGCATATTGTGATACAATCCTATAAGAGTCTTTGTTCCGCCGACATCTGCTGCAAGAAAAAGCATAGACACATCTGAACTTTTTTTGTTATTCTGGAACATAATACAAGGAGTCTTCTATGTCAAATCCTGATAAAAAAAAGGCTATTGCAGCAGCAGTAGCACATATTGAAAAACAATTTGGCGAAGGTTCGATCATGACGCTTGGCAAGCACAGCTCTTCAAGAGTTGTTAGTGTGATACCAACTGGATCGATCGCTCTCGACGCAGCTTTAGGAATCAATGGGGTTCCTAGAGGCCGTATTATTGAAGTTTATGGACCAGAGTCTTCTGGTAAATCAACACTTGCTACCCACATCGTGGCTAATTGCCAAAAAATGGGTGGCGTAGCTGCTTATATTGATGCTGAGCACGCTCTTGATCCAGCTTATGCTGCTAAAATTGGAGTCAACCTTGATGAGCTTCTCATTTCTCAGCCAGATTCTGGAGAAGATGCATTAAATATCGCTGAAATGCTTGCTAGATCTAATGCAGTTGATGTGATCATTGTCGATTCTGTTGCTGCTTTAGTACCAAAAAACGAGTTAGAAGGTGAAATCGGCGATACACACGTCGGTCTTCAAGCGCGCCTTATGTCTCAAGCTTTAAGAAAGCTTACATCAACTCTAGCAAAAAGCAATACAGCAGCGATCTTCATCAACCAGATCCGCGAAAAAGTGGGTGTGATGTTTGGCAACCCTGAGACTACCACAGGAGGTAGAGCGCTCAAATTTTACGCTTCGATCCGTCTTGAGATCCGCCGAGTATCTAGCATCAAAGGCTCTGATAACGTCGAAGTAGGGAACCGAGTAAAAGTCAAAGTTGTGAAAAACAAAATGGCGCCTCCTTTCCGCACAGCTGAATTTGATATCTTGTTCAATGAAGGAATTTCACGCACTGGATCCATCATTGATATGGGAGTTGATTTAGGAATCATTGAAAGAAAAGGGACTTGGCTTAGCTTTAAAGGTGTTCGTTTCCAAGGAAAAGAACAAGCGCGCGTTGAGCTTAAACAGAAAAAAGAACTTGCAGATGAGATTGAAAAGCTGATTTTAGAAAAGCAGCGTGAGCGTTATGATAGTGCTCTTCCCTTAAAAGAAGAAGCTGAATTAGAAGAAGATCCAATCTTAGCAGGTGAGTAAAGGTACGCTTTTTTCTAAAAGCTCTCCGATCTGTTGAATCTTTTTGGATAAAATCCCTAAAGATTCTGATTTTTCATAAAACTGGGCCATTTCACCTTGAAAAAGGGAAGTGGCCTTTTCTATTCCTAGAAGCACCGCTGAGTTTAAGCTTCCTTTTTTTTGTCTATCTTGCTCGAAATCTTTGATGTCATCTCCTATTTGAAAAGCTAGACCAAAATGGTGTGACAATTCCTTCACTTTATCTGTTTTTTCTAAAGATCCACCGCCAAAAATCCAGCCAAAAAAGAATGCAGCTTCAAAAAGAGTTGTTGTTTTAAGATCGATGATTGTTTTGGCTGTCTCAAAATCGCGTTTAGGAGGCGCTAGATCAAAAAACTGTCCACTAACCGCCCCGAGATAGCCTGAACATCTAGTAGCGCATTCTAGGGCTAAAAAACCCACTTTCTCCGCATTTAAGGAAAATGGCTTTTTCGCCTTTTTTAAATCCTCTATCGCTTCATAGATTTTTCGAAAGCCTTCTGTGATCATTCCATAACTTGTAAGCAAAGCTATAGTTTCACCGTATGCTTTGTGAAGAGTGTAGCGATCTCTTCTGTAAGAATCGTTATCCATGCATGGCATGTCATCTGCTATTAAAGAAGCTGTGTGAAAGTATTCTGTCGATAAAGCCGCTTTAGTGACCTCTAGATCGTTTTTTAAAGCTTCAGCGACACAAAACACGACGAGAGGGCGAACACGCTTTGCACCGCCATCAAAAGCGTAATGAAGAGCTTCTGACAAAAGAGGTGGTGCTTTTAACTCTTCAACACTTTTTGTAAGATCTTCTTCAAATTTTTCTTTAATTTCTCGTAGATTTTTTTCCATGCGCCAGCTCTTTAAAAAAAAGAGATCATACAAACGAAATTATTTTGCTGCAACTTTTGACAAGATCGAATTTTTGTTAAAAACCATTTCATGTTTTTCTATAACAGTTCCTGGATTCAACACTACATTGCAACCTGTTTTTGCATAATCAGAAAGAATCGATCCAAATTTCCTTAAACCTGTTGCATATTTTTTTTCTCTAAATGTCAATTCAACTTCACGATCATCAAATCGTAAATTTGCACATTTCGTTCCAGCTCCTAAATTCACATGCGCTCCTAAAATGGAGTCGCCTACAAAACAAAGATGTGTAGCTTTAGCAAAAGGAAAAAGAATCGAAGCTTTGATTTCTGCTGAGTGTCCAATAGAGCAGTTATGTGATAAATAACTAAAAGGTCGAATGTAAGCTGCATGGCCTATGTGGCAATTTTTACCTATGTAACAAGGCCCTTCAATGCATGCAAATGGATCGATAATCACACCTTCTTCGATTTCGACACTTTCAATATTCAAAATCGCAACTGTATGTGGAATTGTTGTTGAGATCTTGTTTTTCCATGTTCGAGCTTTTAAAGCGTAAAGTGCATGAAAAACTGGTTGATCTTTTGCAAAAAGCTCTTTGCATTCAGTATCTAAAAACGAAAAAAATTGCTTAGGAAGCAGTTCAAGAGAAGACAAGAGACCTCCATTTATAAACTCATTTTCCACAATCCTCTTTTTAGAAGAAATATATATTTAGGGTAGTTATCTTCTTCTTCTGTCGTTGTGGAAATGTTGAAAACATAGGGTTTTTTCATAGATAAGAAGATATGTAGACAACTTGTTAAAAACGAGTTCAAAAGTCGACATTTATCAACAGAGGGGAGTTTTCAACAATTTTTTCTCCAAAAAATGAACACTATTTAAACAAGGTTTTCCACAGCTCAAAAAGAGGGGAGGGCATCAAAAAAAAGTGTAACGTTACACAAAAAAAGGATAAGAGATCTTCTTTGAATGCACTTGACGCGAAATCAATCGTCATCGCATGATAGATGGCCTAATCTGGGTGTAGCGCAGCTTGGTTTAGCGCACAAGCCTGGGGGGCTTGGGGTCGGAGGTTCAAATCCTCTCACCCAGATTTTCCATGAAAAGGGGATAAAAATGGATCCCTTTAGATCAAAGTAATCGTCATCAAAATGATTTCAAATAACAGCTGGAAAGAATTTTTAGAAGAGGAGAGAAAAAAGCCCTACATGCAATCTTTGAGCACGTTTTTGCTTAAGGAAAAAAATGCAGGTGAAGGGTTTTTTCCCCCAGAAGAAAAAATTTTTTCTGCATTCAGTTCTTGTGAATATGAAAAAGTTAAAGTGGTGATTATTGGGCAAGATCCATACCACGGAGAAAATCAAGCCAACGGCTTAGCTTTTAGTGTAGAAAAAAGTGAAAAAATTCCCCCTTCATTAAAAAATATCTACAAAGAACTTGTCGAAGATGTCGGTATACATTTTCCAAAACATGGAGATTTGACCTGTTGGGCAAAACAGGGTGTTTTACTCTTAAATGCAACACTTACAGTGCAAAAATCTAAACCAAAATCTCACTATGGAAAAGGTTGGGAAATATTTACAGATGAAGTGGTAAAAAAACTTTTAACAAAAAATGATCCATTGGTTTTTTTGCTTTGGGGAGAAAGTGCTAAACAAAAATATAGCGCAATATCTTCAAAGAATAACGATCACCATCTCGTGTTGAAAGCTGCACACCCATCACCGTTTTCATTCACAAAATTCAAGGGCTGCGCCCATTTTTCCAAAGCAAATGCATTTTTAAAAATGCACAATAAAGAACCAGTAGATTGGAGCATTGTTTGAAAAAATATACTTTAGATGAGCTTAAAGAGGCGTTTTTAGAATTGAAATATCGCTACAGAGAAGAACGAGAAGAGTTCATGACAGAAGATGTCCATAGAGCTGCATATCTTCACTACAGGGCGCCTGCGACACTGAAAGTATTAGAGCAAGTTCTTTCGGAAGTAAAAAAAAGAGTGGTAGATTTACCCATAACAGTAATGGATGTTGGCGCAGGTCCAGGCCTTTCAAAAGATGTTTTTAAAAAAGTGTTGCCTAGTGTTGAAAAAATCACATTTTTAGAAAAAGATCGAGGTTTTGGATCAGATGGCGATTGGATTTACGAAGATGTGCGCGATCATAAATTTGAAAAACAATTTGATCTTTTTTTATTTTCTTACATGTTGAATGAATTGCCAATAGAAGAATGCTATCAAATTTTATCAAAAGTTTTTTCAAAAACAAAAAGCGCGCTAATCATTGTGGAGCCGGGATCGAAAGAGGGTTTCCAAAGGGTATTGAATTATAGAAAACATTTGATAGATCTTGGTGGATTTATTGCAGCACCATGTCCTCATGAAAAAAATTGCCCTCTAGAATCATCTTGGTGCCATTTTTCTGTGCGTGTACAAAGAAGTTTAATGCATCGCCAAATCAAAGAGGGATCTTTGAATTACGAAGATGAAAAATTTTGTTATTTAGTTGTTACAAAAAATGAGCCGCAGCGTCCGCACGGAAGAATCGTAGATAAAGTAGATGCGAAGGCAAGAATGGTAACAATACCTCTATGTTCAAATGAAGGGTTTAATAAAAAAATCTTCACAAAAAGAAAATGCGATCAATTTTCTGAATTAAAAAAAACAAGATGGGGCGACGCAATAGAGCAATTATGATATAATCATGCTCATGTGTTATCAAGAGTATATACAAGTTAGCCAATCGCTTATTTTTCAAAGTCAAACGATCTTTTCTTTTTGTGAAGAAAATATTTTAATAGAAACAGAAAAAAATCATTGGCTTCTTTCAGTGAAAATTTCTTTTTCAAGTGAGCTTGAAGAGATGCTTAAAAACATCCAAACGATGTGTTTGACAAGCGAAGATCTGTTTTTAACCAAAAAAGAAGAAGAGATTTTTTTGATCAAAAAAACTCCTCCATTAGATCGTTATACTTTTTTTCGAAGATATGTTACACAATATCTCTCAGAAATAAAAGAGTGGAGAGATTTTCTTGAAAAGCATTCCTGCGTTAGTGACTCCGTTTACAAAAGACGGTGCAGTTGACTACAAAGCCTTTTGTGAATTGCTAGAGTGGCATCTAGAAGAGGGCTCTGATGCAATTTTGATACAAGGAACAACAGGTGAGTCGCCGACACTTGATCAAGAAGAATTCATCTGTCTTGTAAAAACAGCAAAAGATGTGCTCAAAAATCAAATTCCACTTGTTGTAGGAACAGGAACAAATTCAACAAAAACTACGATTGAAAAAACCAAACTCGCAAAAGAGTTGGGCGCTGATTTTGCTTTAGTGATTGTTCCTTATTACAACATTCCAAGTGATGAAGGATGTTTGCAACATTTTAAAAGTGTCGCAAAAGAAGCAGATCTACCGATGATTGCCTACTATCACCCAGGAAGAACAGGAAAACTACTGCAAGTAAATACACTTGTTTCCATTTTAGAAATTCCAAACATCATAGCGCTAAAAGATGCAGCATCTTTAGACTCGATAAGATTGCTGCTTGAAAAAAAACCTGATGCAAACATTTACGCCGGTATTGATACCATTACTGTAGAAGCGCTAAATCTAGGTGCGGTTGGATCCATTTCAGTTTTAGCAAACGCTTTTCCCTTTTTATGGAAAAAAATGGTGGTCGATTCTTCAGAGAAGATACAAAAAAATTTCGAAAATATATTCGAAGCGGTGTTTAAAGAAATCAATCCCGTAGGAATCAAAGAGCTTTTAAGCGTTATGCAAAAATGTTTACCAGTTGTTAGATTGCCTTTGGTGGAGATGAAAATGGAAAATAAAAAAATCGTAAAAGAGGCGTATGAAAAAACTATGCTGACAGAGCTCGTTTTTTAAAAAATTTCAAAACCGTTTTAAATGCGCTAAAAACAACGATTTCTCTTTTCCACCTCTTTATTCAAAAAAAAGAAAATCATTCAATATAGGGCAAAAAAAAGAGAATTAGACATCCTCTTTTTCTGATCTTCGAAATGTTTTGAACTCTTCACCTTCTAGTTCACTAAGAAAGGCGTCCAAAAGCCAATTTCCTTTTTCGATTTCCCGTTGCGCGCGAGATGCTTGGTAGTGGACAAAAACAGCGTCTTGATCTTCTTGTTTATCAAAAATGTGGCAATACGAAGAAGGTAGATGGAAAATGTTTGCAATATTTGGATACTTGATGATGGTATCGCGAAGAGCTTCTTGATCAGTTGAGCTTTTTAGTGATTCTAAAAGCCAAAGTTTCACAAAAATTTTTGCTCTTGTTGAGTAATTGATAAAGAGTGTTCCGCTCAGTACTTTTGAAAAATCATCTTGAGGTAAATATTCACGAACATGCAGCGCAAAATCACTATCAAGTGTTTTAAAAAGTTTTGGTGTTTTTACAATCACACTGTCGGCATCGGTCCACACAATAGGACGGCGATGCTCGAGCATTTTTTTTAAGATGAAAGCAGGTTTAAAACAGCAATTTTTATTCCAAGAGCCAAATGAATCAATAGCTTCAATGTCATATTCGAGACAAAGCTCATCGCAAGAAGCTAAAAGATCCCTCACTTGCTTTTCATACAAACTGTTTTTAGTATAATACGAAACGATTACAGGTAGCATAACCTGTCTTATAGCGCTTAAATCAAAAAAACGTCAAACAATAAGGACCAAAATAGGATGCAAAAAGGAAAGCTTTTATTCATTATGATGAGTATTTCGTGCATAGTTTTAGCAAAAGATATTCATTATGTAGATCGTTCTTATAAAATCAATTTTTCAGATAAAAGCGAAGTTGTTTGGCAAGACCTTTCAGTGTGGGCTAAGATTGGAAGAACTTTGAAGAGAGAAGGAATTAATGTCAAAGGAGAGCAAAAACCACGATTTGAAATAGAGGATTGTGACAAACTTTTGTTTGTAGATTATCTGTTTCAAGCTGTACCTGAAAAAGAGTTAAAAAAAGTAAAACTTGAGCAGAGAATGAATATTATGTTTGAGCCTCCAAGCGTTTTTCCAACAATGTACAACCCTCATAACTACGAGCTTTTCCATAAAATTTTTACTTTTGATGATCGACTGGTTGATGGAGTAAAATTTATCAAATATCGCTATCCATCGATGCGCCCTATGGATAAAAATCTGATACCATTTGAAGAGAGAAAGTTTGCTTGCTGTTTTTTTGGGAATAAAACTTCGCAATACAAAGGGGAATTGTATTCAGAAAGAGAAAAATTGGTCCGTTTTTTTCAGAAAAACCACCCCAAAGATTTAGATTTTTATGGAACAGGATGGTCGAAAACACTCTATCCAACATACCTGGGAGCACCAGAAAATAAAAAAGAGGTTCTCAAACAGTACAAATTTTCTTTTGCCTTTGAAAATACAAAAGACGTTCCTGGATATATTACAGAGAAAATTTTTGATTGTTTTGAAGCAGGAGTTGTTCCGATATATTTAGGATCACCAACAGTAGAAGAGGAAATACCTCAAAATTGTTTTATCGACAGCAGAAGATTCAAAAATTATGAAGAGTTGTATGTGTATCTTTCTAATATCACGGAAGAAGAATATGCAAACTATTTGGAAAGTATTTCTCTATTTTTACAGTCAGAAGAAGCAAAAAAATTCGATACGGATCACTTTGTTTTATCTATAGTGAACGGCATTTTAGACCAATATTTAGAAATTGAAGATCTTTTTTGATCAAAAATTTAGAGCTTGCTAGTTTGTTAGCAAGCTCTAAATTTTTAGGTGTCTTGTGAATGTTGTTTTTTTAGTTATTCTTTTTTCTGTTTTGATTTTTCCTTGTTTTTCTACGCCTATTTATAAGCAAGGAGATACTCCAAAAGTTCTTGTTATTATTATCTCATCTGACAATCTACCGCATTATCAAAAAGAAGAAGAGATTTGGAGAATGTATATGCATAAACAAAAAGAAAATGTGGAGTGCTATTTTATCAAATCTGATCCACGTTTGCGTGGCAAAGTTAAGATAGTTGATGATGTGATATATTCTAAGCAAACAGAAGGGATGATACCTGGAATATTACGTAAAACTCTTTTTTCTTTTGAAGCACTTCTTCCTCGGATAAAATCAGAATTTGATTTTGTTTTTAGAACAAATCTTTCTTCTTTTATTATTTTTCCTCATCTTCTTGAATATCTCAAAACCATACCACAAAAAAATGTTTTTAAAGGACCTATTTATAGAGATGAATCTGGTAAGACAAATAGATTCTGGGTGGGTGGTTTTGGAATGCTATTTTCTTCTGATGTAGTGGAACAAGTAACAAAGAAAAGTAAAGAAATTTTAGAACAAAAAGCAACTCATAATGATGATGTTGTTTTGTCTGAATATTTAATAGATAAAATGAATATTCAACCGCAAACATTTCCTTTTGCAGAAGTGCGGAATTTGAATGATTATGAAGCAAAAAAAGAACAAATTGATGAGGAAATTTTTCTGATTAGGCAAAAAATACTCAAGGCAAACGTCAAAATGACGAAATTTACGTTCTTCAAGATTTAGTAGAGACTTTTTATCCTTAAGAAAAGAAGCTAGCTTTTAAAAAAAGCCAGCTTCTCTATCTATCATCTTTTAACAAACGAGGGAGTGTGAGAAATGTGCGGGGATTTGTTTTCAAAATTGATCAACGCATGGATATCAATTTTGAGCCCTTCAGAAAACATTTCATTTAATTCCTCGATAGTGAACGATTTTTCATGAACTGCATCCACGTGACTTACGACATTCATAGGGATGTTGATCATTTTCGAATGTGTATGGCAAAGGCCCATTCTATCTAGATCAGCAATATTTGCCCAATTTCCCTCTAACTGATTTGGATATGAGTAATTGAGTGTTTCAAATGCTTTTTTAAGATCTTTTTTTCTAAAAAGCGTAAAGTCTACAGAGTTTGGATACGCCCAGTCACCATGCCCTTTTTCAAACTGCCATGCGAGTACGTCATTTCCTAAATCTGTCCATTCTGGAAGAGGATGATCAAAAAGTTTAGTCATGTAGCAGCTATTGATATTTTTTCCTAAGCGATAATAGAAAGCATATGCATCTGTTTTTGTTAAAATTTCCATATCCTTTTGTACATCGATATCTTCTGTGATAATGA
>VGMA01000021.1 GCA_016866575.1 Chlamydiota bacterium | reverse complement strand
CATTTTTTTCTTGATAGTGGTAAAAATTTTAGCAAAAACTTAGTCTTTTTGGGGGTTAGAGCCAGAAAATGATTGATATCAATTCATTTTTATGTAAGAATATTTACCTAAAAGGGCAAAAAATATAACAAAACATAAAAATCTAAACTGTTAGCAGCAGTTAGAGATTATAAGGGCAAGAATCTACGGATTTTTGATTTCGGCCTGGCTGCGCGGTTATTAGAGGAGGATAAAATAATGGACAGGGATGAGAATCCTCGTCGTTCAGAGCTATCTGATTCAGATCAGTCGAGCGGTGATGAGCGAGTTGTTTCAATTACAGAAGCAGCGCGTATTAATAATGTAACGCGTCAAGCAATTTATGTAGCGATTAAGCAAAAAAAGCTTAGAGCTCGTAAAGACAGTACTCGCTGGACTATACATCTAGACGATCTGGAAGAATACCGTAAGCAAAAATATTCCAGATTAAAATCAACTTTTAACGGAGAGTTGCTCTTTGATAATAAAAAAGGGTACTTCTCGGTCAATCAGGTTGCAAAGATGCTTGGCGTTCCTGCGCAAAAGATCTATTATGCAACACGTATCGGGGTATTGCAAGCGCACCGTAAAGGGGCAGCTTGGGTTATCAATGTTGAAGATATCAAGCAGTATCAAGCAAAGTATCTAAGCCGTCAGCCTTCAGAAGATGAAGCGGTAGAGATGTAAACGAACTTGGTAGCAAGTGAATGATGAGGCATCGCGTTTAGGCGCGATGCCTTTTTTTTTATCCTAATTTAGGAAATAGTGCAATTGAATACCGGAGTGGGGTATGTTTGAATCGCTGTGATTGTTTCTTGACTTATTGCATCAACTTTAGCTGCATCTTCGCTAACTACTGAACTAGTCTCTACTGATCCTTCTTGTGACGGCGCTCTTTCGATCACTTCAGCTTGCGGCTCATTTTGTACAGGGATTAATTCTGGTAGAGTTTCTTCGCGAGCTATTTCACGTAGTAAATTTAGCTGGTTAGCAGTCAAACGCACAGTTGTTTTTTGGTGAAACATGCCAAGCTGTCTTTCTTGGAATTCGCGAGCTTTTCTATCTGCGTGTGAAAGAAGAGAGAAATTTTTTTGGTGGCTGTAGCGATTTTGTACAGTTTGGTGATGAATAACTTCAGGTTTTTGAAATCTTGGACCGAAAATGTTTTTAATAGACATAGATTTTCTCCTTTTTTTTATTAAAAAGCGGGGGAATTCTATTAAATTAAATATTAAATTGCAAGGTCTGTTTTCAAACTGTGGCGCTTCTTGCTAACATGAACATTGCTGAACGGTTCTTCAATATAAGAAGGTGTGTTCACAATCTGAAAATCGCGCACTTGTAGTTGTATACTTGATTTATTCAAGTAAAGGTTTACTTGAGGGGTGAATGCGATTTGCAGCTTGAGATTTTTTTTCGTTATATCGGCTTTTCTATGTGCCATATTGAAGCCTATCCCTTCGAGGAATCGATCGGATTCTTCAAGGTAGAATTTTAGATGCCTTTTACCTACTATGCGAGGAGCTAGAACCTGCTTTGCCTGGCAATATAAAATTGCTTGAGGGTTGTCACTTCCATAGGGCTCTAGAAGGTTTAAGGACTCTAAAAATTCGAATGTGAGATCTTTAAAGCTGACAAATGAATCAAGATAGAGTTTTGGTGTGATGTCTTGTTCTCCAAGGCGAGTGTTTGCAGTTTCTATAAACGCCTTTTTGAATTCTTCGATATTTTCTTCTTTGATGGTCAATCCTGCAGCATAATCATGGCCCCCGTAATTGAGTAAGAGATGAGATTGCTCTTTGAGGGTGCTTAGTACCGGAAATTCTGGGATTGTTCGTATAGAGCCTTTGCCAATGCCGTTTTCTATTGTAATGATGATTGTCGGTCTGTTGTACTGTTTTGCAATTCTAGCGGAAATGATTGCGATAATACCAGAGTGCCATGTGTGAGAGTATAGAACTATCGCTTTTTCTTTAAAAATTTCTGGATGATGAGAAAGGTATTCTTCAATTTCTTCAGAATCTTTGCGCTCAATTTTTTGACGCTCTTGATTCATCATATCTAATTCTTGTGCAAGAGTTGCACCTTCTTTTTCATCTTTAATGAGAAGTAAGTCGATCCCTTTTTTCGGCTCATCAATTCTTCCTAAGCTGTTGATGCGGGGAGCCACTTTTGAAGCAACATCTGTCGTGGTGATTTCAGAAAGGCGAATATCACAAACTTCAATGAGTTTTTGTAAACCTATGCGTGAAGTTTTTCTTAGTTGCTGAAGCCCATAGCGAACAAGAATTCTGTTTTCGCCGTGTAAAGCGCCCATATCAGCAATTGTCCCTACAGCAACAAGGTCAAGATAGCTTTTTAGATCGATAAAGTTTGCTTGGATTTCCCCTTTAGCAATCAGGTAATTGATCATCGCGTGTGCGAGCTTAAAAGCAACTCCCACGCCAGTAAGGTCTCTATTTGGATAGGTGCTATTGAGCAATTTAGGGTTGAGTGTTGCTACAGAGTGCGGCAGTTTGTCAGTAGGCTCATGGTGATCTGTTACAATCACATCGATTTCTCTTTTTGCCACTTCTTCAATCTCTGTTGCAGCAGTAATGCCGCAATCTACAGTAATGATAAGAGTGCAGCCTCTTTTAGCTGCAAATTCCATCGCATCGATGATGATAGAGCTTCTTAAGCTGTTTCTGTTTGGGACATAGGGAAATACCAAACCTCCAAGACTGTGAAGAAAGTCAGTTAGCAATGTGGTTCCTGTAATGCCATCGACATCATTGTCGCCGTAGACGAGAATTTTTTCTTCTTTCAAGAGAGCTAAGTGGATTCTTTCAGTAGCTTTTTCCATGCCTGCAAACAGGTGAGGAGGGGAAAGGTTTGGAAGCTTAGCGTATAAGAAACTGTGTATGGCTTCTTTTGTGTTAAAGCCTCGTGACATGAGAACTTGCGCTGTCACGGGATGGATATTGAATTCGTTGACGATCATATCTTTTGTGATTTGATCTTCTTTAGGATATATCCAGACAGGACTTACTTCATGTCGCAGTTCTTTAACAGTCATGTATCACCAATTAGTAAGGAGGAGGAGGCCAAAAGCCCAATTCACAAAGGATAGGATTTGTAGAGTTAAAATTCAATCCTTAATTTACAAATCGGCAGATGAAAATTTAGAAAATATACATTGCTCTTTGCGCTCTGTAAATAAAAAAAATCTCCCGATTTTCATCGAGAGATTTTGTGCAGTCTTTGCATGCAACTTATCGAAATGTGCGATTAGTTGATCACTAAAGGCTCTTCAGTGTCTTCACTTCTTTGAAAGACTATAAGAAGTGGCGCTGCGATGAAGAATGTAGAAAGTGTTCCTACAACAACACCAATAGCCATGATGAAGGAGAATCCGAAGATCGAGCTTCCTCCAAAGAGCACTAGGGCCAATAGAACAATGAATGTTGTAAATGACGTCATGATTGTTCTGCTTAGCGTTACATTCAAAGAGTGGTTGATGATGGCTTTTAGAGAACTTCTCTTCATCACACCAATATCTTCGCGAACGCGGTCAAATACAATAATGGTATCGTTTAGCGAGTATCCTACAATAGTCATAATCGCAGCAACAGTATTGAGATCCACTTGGATCGGCATACCGCAGGCATGAAGAATCGCTAATATCGCAATAGTGATGAGCACATCAAAAGCAAGACCTATAGTTGCGCTGATTGCATAAGAGAATTCAAAACGGAGTGTGATGTAAACCAATATGCAAGCAAGAGCGATCAACAGACCAATAGCTGCGTTATTGCGCATTGTATCAGACATTTGCCCACTGATATTGCGCCAGTTTTGGTCGATCTGGTTTTTGCTTTTTTCTGTTAATGTCAATCCACCTTCTTCTAGCGCTTTTACAAGCCAGACAAGTCTAGGATTAGTCTCGTAAGAGTAGCGTGGATCTTCTATAGAAATTTCTGATGGCATTCCATCAAATGGCTTGCCTGGCAAGTTCATGCTCGTGCCAAAGAAAATTCTGAGTTGATTGGTAGGAGAAAGCTCTCTTACCTGAATGTCTTGCATAGATGCCCCATGGCTTACTAATGCAGACTCCACGACTTTTCTGTAGTTAGTGTCAGGTTTCGCTTCTACTTCAATACTTGTGGTCAAACCTCCGGTAAAGTCAATGCCAAGAAGAGTTTGATAGTTTTGTGTTAAGAAGAAGGCTCCTACAACTACCATCAGGGCGCTGAATGTCATGCTCAAACGTCCCCATTTGAGGAAATCAAAATGGTGGGATTTGATCAGATTCATCATGGTTAATGATTTGTGATCAGGATTTTGCACCCATCTGCTGAAGAAGTATTTTGTCATGAATAGCGCAGTGAACATCGAAGAAACAATACCGATGATCAAAGAAACAGCAAAGCCTCTGACAGGACCGGAGTCAAAGTTCAAGAGAACAAGGGCAGCGATGATCGTTGTAACGTTAGAGTCCAAAATCGCTGAGAATGCTTTTTTATACCCTGCTGCTACAGATATTGCAATCTTACCTGTTTTAGCAAATTCTTCTCTTACTCTTTCAAAAACAAGAACATTAGCATCCACAGCCATACCGACAGTTAGGATGATACCAGCAATGTTTGCCAAGGTTACAGCAGCTCCAATGTTTTGTAGAGTTGCCCAGATGATGAGCAAGTTAAATAGAACCGCAATAGAAGCGATAAGCCCTGCAAAGCGGTAATAAGAAACCATTACTGCTATGACAGCTAATAATGCGATTACTGTAGCTAAAATTCCTTGGTATCTTTCTTTCATTCCAAGTTCTGGACTGATGTTCTTCTCAGAAAGAATCTGCGGAGTGAATGTAAGAGATCCTGCTTTTAAGTCGGCCACTAAGCGGTTGATTTCCCTTTGGGTGAAATGCCCAGAAATCATCGCGCTATCTCTAAGTGCGCCATCAAGCGTAGGAGAGCTTACAACTTTGCCATTAAGGATAACAGCCATTCTCCACCCTTTGCCATTAGAGAAAGCTTCGTATGGAGTGCCTGCAATTTTCTCTTTAGAGAAAACGGAAGTCCATGAGAAGAGTTCATTTCTAGGGTAGATTCTTTCGCCGCTTGATAAAACCTGAGAGTTCTTGATGTCGAAGGACAAGAAGTTCCCTTTAGTTGGATCGTAGTTAGCGCGAACATTGTCAAGGCTTGATCCTTCAAGAGCGTAGTTGTTGAAAACTAGCATTAAAGGATGGGTTTGGTTACCCCAATCAGTAAAGTATTCTCCTTGATACATAGCTACTTTGCTGACAGTGTCATTGAAAGAGCTATTCATATCAGGGTTATTTGGATTGGCAAGTTTTAAGCCATTTTCATAAAGAATTCTAGCAGCTTCAGTGCGCGGCATAACTGCATCTGGGTCTAAAGAATCACCATAAAGGTGAGACCATGCAATCAGGTTAACGCTTTCTGCATCTTTTTTGTTTGTTACTACAGCTTCATTCCATACTTCCTGAAGGAAACGGTTTACAGTTTCAGAAAGGGGATGAGAGGATCCAATCGCAAATTTTTCATTCACTACGTGGAACGTCATTGAAGAAGCTTTTACTAAGTCGCTAGCAGATAGAGCTTGAGAGCCCGGGAAGTCTAGAGTAATAGAGCTTCCTTCTTGTCTAATGCTCACCTCGGAAACACCCATTTTATTCACTCTGTTATAGAGCTCGTTGATCCCTTGGCGAATATCTGCTTCATTTGTTACTGCGCGTCCGCTAATGTCGCGAAGTTGCACTTGTACCGTTTTGCCGCCAGACATATCAAGTCCCCAGCGAAGGATCTTGCGATCATCTCCGCGGAAATACTTCTTTGCGCTCAACACTAAATTGTTGATTAGCGGATTTGCTGTAGGTTTTGGTACATCAAAATAGGTAGCTCCTGAAATATCTACTTGGCAAGCGTTGTATTCATCACGCCATTTGAGTAAATCTTCATGGATTGCTGTATCAATTTTGTTTTGTGTTAAAATTCTTTGCTTCACATCAGAAAACTCTAGGACAGCAAATTTTTTAGTGCCGTGTACGCTAAAATCTTCTCTTGTTGCTTGCAAGACAGGTAAATAGAAGTCTTGCGCTTCAAAGATGATGTCGTTTGCATATTCTAAAGAAAGAGGATACGTAGTACCTGGGTAGCTTACAAATCCATGGTCTCTAAGCATTCTGTCTAGCTTAAAGAAATCTTTTGTGAACTGCTTTGCTTCATCAGATTGAGGTGCATTTTGATGCTGATTTGCAAGCTTGAGCATGTCTTTTGCAATGACATACAAGGAATTTGTCTTAAATCCAGCAGGTATTTCGCCTTGGCTCATGCTAGGAGCATATAGTACAAGGCTCAGTCTTCTTTGGCTTTTTGGAAGCGCTTGTAGCTCTTCCCAAGAAACAATAGGGTAGACGTCTTCTTGCAAAGACTTTTCTTCAGGATTCCAAGAGCTTTTGATAAGCCCTTTCATTTGTGTGATTTGTGCAGCAGCAATCTGGCTGAGATCTAAACGTAAAAATGTCGTAGAATCTGTTAGATTGCTCAAGTGGATCAAGTAGCCTGTATGATGCGGCTTAAGCTCTTCTGAGCTCATTCTTGAAATTTTAGCAATTTCATCATAGATGATTTGGTTGACTAGATCTTGCGATCTTCCACTATTTCTGAGATTGACTACATCATCTTGCAGCTCGATCACAAAAGCTTGCTCTGTCTCATCTATAGAGATGGACTTGACAATAGGGTTTTGTTTTCTTGTATCGATTGAAGTGTTTGCACCAGCGATTTTTAAGGCCGTTTGTTTAGACCAAACTGGATCGACGCTGATGAAAGCTGCCTTTTGGTTTTTTAGGGCTGCTGTAGCAGCTAAAAGAGTCTCTTCTTGTGTCTGCAAAGCAATTAAAGCAGATTTTTGTGCAGAGTCAAGAAAGCTTCCCTCTTTTTGTCTTTTTTCTTCTTCGATCTTAAGGGCAACTTTTTGGCCGTGTATACGATCTTTTAGCTTGTCTAGCGCTTCTGTGAGTGCATTGATCGAACCTTGAACGCCGAAAGTGCGATAAAATCTTTTTGTGATGGGGCTGTCGATGCCAAAGGCTTTTTGGTAGTTGTAGATGTTTTGTGCAACAACTAAAAGCAGCTCTGAGCCTCTTGGGGTTTGCTGAGCTTGCAGCGCTAGAGAAACTAGCTGCGCATTTTCTGATGGCCCGCCTACGGCGTAGCACACTTCAGAAAGACGGTCTTGCAGCAATTCCTTGTAAGTAGAAGTAAAAGATCCATCTGCATTTTTCTTTTCACCGAACGTAAAAAGAGTGTCTAGCTGAGATTTTTCGAAATGGACAGGAATTTTTCGCAAAATGGAAACTTTAGATCCATCAGCTGAATCGTCTAGTACATTTTCTGGGTCTAGAGCTAGGGTTGCTGGATAAAACGAGATCAAATTGCCTGCGCGCGGTAGATATTTTTTGAATTTATCTGCGTCGCTAGAATTGTTGAATTGGATGTCAACAATTTGCGGATTTTCAGCGCTAATAGCAATAGATGCAGGTTTAATTTTCAGAAGCTTGCAGTAAGAAGCTAGCCACTGTTTTGAGCCTTCTTCTAAGCTGTTCACTCTTTCGATTGCTGATAATGCGATTTCTTCTGCTTTAGCCTTATTAATAGGGCTATCTAGAGGTTTAGTATAGAAGAAAAGGGTTGGTAAAATGTTGTATACTGTCAGTGCAATGACAGCAAGAATAAGTAGGCTTTGCCAACGTCTGTGCTTGTCCATAGAGTTCCTTTGATACAAAGAAAGAATATCTAGCAATAAAGATTCTGTCTACAATTTTATTGGGCTTCCTGCTACTGTATCCTCTATGACTTTTGACAATATTCCCCATCACATCGCTTTGATAATGGACGGCAACAGGCGCTGGGCTAATAGGGAGAGACAGCCTCTGGAAGTAGGTTATATTAAAGGTGCAGAAGCGATGCTCAAAATTGTTCGCAAAGCGGCAACAATGGGTGTCAAGGTGGTAACAGCTTATGCTTTTTCTACAGAAAACTGGAATCGACCCAGAGAGGAAATAGGCTCAGTAATAAAAGTTTTTGAGCTCTACCTTCGTAAAATGGGAAGAATGATGGTTAAAGAAGGTGTCCGTTTAGAAACCATAGGGGATCTAACGGCCTTTCCCGAGTCTATCCAAAAGAGCATACAAAATGCCAAAGAAAAAACTAAAGATGGGACAAAAGTAGATTTAATTTTGGCTCTCAATTATGGAGGGCGCGACGATTTAAGAAGAGCTGCACTGAAAATTGCAAGTGATCTTGAATGTGGCAAAATCACAAGAGAGGGGTTTACAGAAAATCTTTTTTCCAAGTATTTAGATACAGCAAGGTGGCCAGATCCCGATTTGCTAATCCGCACCAGCGGTGAGTTTCGGGTAAGTAATTTTTTACTTTGGCAAATTTCTTATTCCGAAGTATATATCACTGATGTATTATGGCCTGATTTTACAGAAGACGATTTAGCCCTTGCTATAGGGGAGTTCCAAAAGCGGGTAAGACGTCGTGGGGGATAGAGATACATGGATGTGGGTGACCTCAAAAAGCGTCTTCCTGGCGCTACTTTTTCTATTTTAGCTGTTGCAGCTTTGATTTACTTTTCGCAAAATCCGATTTTACAGATTTTTCTTGTCTTGATTGTAGCCTTATTGGCCGTAGTTGGAATCTGGGAATATGTACAGCTGCTTCACTCAAAAAAAATTGAAGCTCCATTTTGGCTTCTTGCTGTGCTTGCGGTTTGTTTTGTGTTCGCAAATTACTTAGCGGTACTAAATATAGGGATGTCCCTTGTTTTAGGATTTGTGATAGTAGCCTTCTTTTTTTCACTTTTTTTGTACCACTTTTACAAAATAGAAAATGCGATTGTAAATTTGGCCACAAGCTTTTTTGGTACTTGCTATGTAGCAGTGCCTTTGGGGCTAATGATCAGAATATTGTACCCAACACCATCTATGGGATCGACAACAGATGGGAGTATGTGGCTCACCTATTTGATAGTAGTCACAAAAATTACAGATATGGGAGCCTATTTTGGTGGTAAGCTCTTGGGAAGAAGTAAGCTTGCGCCTCATTTGAGTCCAAAAAAGACTATTGCCGGCTCAGTTTCAGGATTTTTCGCGGCAGTGATAGTTAGCATCATCTTTTATTTATTTGGGAAAATGGTGCCTGATACTTTATTTAAGATGTCTTTCATTCAGTCGATTTGCTTAGGTGGTCTTCTAGGGGTTTTTAGCCAGCTTGGGGATCTTGCTGAGTCTTTGCTCAAAAGAGATGCGAATGTGAAAGACAGCAACAAAATTGCTGGGCTAGGCGGCGTTTTAGACACGCTTGACTCTTTATTATTTACGACTCCTATAGTCTATCTATATATGAAAACATTATGATTATAACGATAGATGGCCCTTCTGGCTCTGGCAAATCAACTTTAGCAAAAAGACTTGCTAAGAGCCTAAAATTCGATTACTTAGACACAGGAGCTCATTATAGAGCTATTACCTATTGGATCGTTTTTAAAAATGGTGATCTTTCTAACTTTGATTTTTCTATATTAGAAAAGCTTGGGGAAAAAAGATACATCGTTTCTGGTGAAGATGTCACAGAGATCATCAGAACCCCTGAAATCGCAAAAAATGTTTCAGATATTTCTAAACGTAAAGAAGTGCGCGATCTGTTGACTTCTTGGCAAAGAGCGTATGCTAAAAATCGAGATGTTATTTTGGATGGACGCGATGCTGGAAGTGTTGTTTTCCCTTATGCTGAGTGCAAATTCTTCTTAGTTGCTTCTTCTGAAGTGCGCGCGAAAAGAAGACACTTAGAGCTGATAAAGAAAAAGATGATAGATCCTAAGCTTGTTTCTTGGAAAACAATAGAACAAGAGCTGATCGAAAGAGACATCATCGATTCATCTAGAGAAATAGCGCCTCTCATCAAGCCCTTAGGAGCTATCGAAATCGACAGTTCGCTCTACAATATCAAGCAAGTAGAAAAACTGATGTGGTATGAGCTTAAAAAAAGACATGTCTATCCATATCATCGATGGAAAGCGCTGTTATTTGGTGAGGGATTTGCAAGAAGCAGTCTAGGCTATTTAATGGGAAAAAGCTTTATCAATATAGTGCTAAAGCTCTTTTTTAGGTTAGAGTTCAAAGGGCAAGAAAATATCATTAGAGGAAAGGCTATTATAGCACCCAATCATGTTTCATTTTTAGATCCTCCTCTAGTTGCTGCCGCTTTTTCTGAGGGTATATTTTACTTAGCGCAAGAGTATCTTTTTCGTGTGCCGATTTTTAGGCACATCATTAAGCACTTAAATGCTTTGCCTGTAAGAGGTGATGTAGGAGATAAGAGTTCTTTTCAGTCTGCTATCATGGCTTTAGAAGGAGGCAATAAAGTGATGATTTTTCCTGAAGGGGAAAGATCATACACCGGTAAGCTTTTACACTTTAAAAGAGGTGTGGCTCTTTTGAGTCAAATGACATCAAGTCCTTTAATACCAGTTTATATTCATGGCGCATATGAAGCTTGGAAAAGAGGTAGCTTCTTTTTTAAGCCCTTTCGCCGAATTGTTGTCGTTATAGGCAAACCGATTTATCCAGAAAGTTTTTCTCATATTGAGGGAAAAAAAGATCAGCAAAGAGAAATGCTTTCTGAACTTAAACATCAAATTTCAATGATCGCTGCTCTCTACAATGCAAAGTAATTTTCCTTTAGAGATTTCCATTTCGATAACATGAGCTAAAGCAGTTGCTGAAATGATGAGATCTTCATAGGTAAATAGAGACTGCTTTTTGCATAAATCTATTCCTTGGCAGCTTTGTATTTTTACAGGTCCAAAAGGTGCCATAAAGTGGATCTTCTGGCCATCAGAAATAGAGAGGAGTAGATGTTTAGAAAAAGCAAAAGCTGTTTGCTTTGGTGTTACAATATACAGTGTGTCTGGATATTTGCCAGCTAGAAGAAGCAAGGCTAAAAAGCTGTCGATTGCGCTTTCTAGATTAGTAAAAAGAAAGATCCGTTCAGGTTTGAAACTCAGCGCTTCTTCAATGGCAACTTCAGTATCTTGAATAGGCGAAGTTTTATGGATGTTTTTTGTTCTAATATGTGCATATTTTATTTTGTATTCTTCTTCTATTTCATCAAAATCAGTTACCCAAAGATCTGGAATGATTCCAAGGTTGTCTAGATAGGTAATTGCCCCATCTACAACAACGCGTTTTTGACATTGAAGGATTTCTTCTCGTAGTAAATCAGTAGGGAAGTGATTTGTGATGATGGCAACGTCCATATATTCTTTGTACAAAAAACGGGGCTTTTTGTAACCTATATATTAGGAGATCTTCTCTCAAAAGCTTGCCTTTATGAATGTTTTTCTATTTTCTGCTTCAAAATAAGAGAGAAAAGTTTTACAAACAAAATAAGGTAAACTTTTGTTGTCTTAAAGAAGATTCAGTCAGAATACACACGTTAGATACACAAATACAAAAGATTAGCGTTTATCGGAGGCTATATGGTTAAAGAACTGACAAAAGAAAATATCGATTTGATAAAAAAGGGATGTTGCATTATCGATTTTACAGCAACATGGTGTGGTCCTTGTCGCGCTTTTGCTCCTGTATATGAAGCGCTAGCTCAAGAGATGCCTCATGTGGTTTTCTTCAAAGTAGACGTAGATGAACAGCAAGAACTTGCAGCAGCACATTCAGTTCGCTCTATTCCTACATTGAAAATTGTAAAAGATGGACATGTTTTAGAGACTCTTGTTGGAGTACAACACAAAGATGATCTTAAAGAGAAAATTGAAAAGCACTGTCGATAAAAAAAGACGAATTATTCAGTTTATTGCGTGGAGCTCGCTCAGTTATCTAGCGCTCCACCCATACATCATAAGATTTTATGATCTTCATGTATTCAATCACACACCTTTGATTTCTGAAATTGCTTTTGTTGACGGCAAGACAAGTGAGCTCGCAAAGACAAGAATGGGAAATCCTATAGTCTACAAAGCTCTAAGTGAATTTGGCGAAGTAGTAGTCAAAGAGACTAAATCAATATCACCTCTATCTAAAATTTCTTCCCGTTTTAAATTGGCAAGAGAGTATCTAGTACTCCAGGCCATTCAAGATTTGCCAAACGTCACGAAGCTTGTTGGCAAAATTGATAATGATGCTTTTTGCATAGAATATGTGCCCCATCTAGAAATGAGCGCTTTAAGCGATCCTCAAGATCTAGTGCGATTTAAAAAGCAGTTCATGCAAACTATGGAGGCTCTCCATGAAAGGCATATCTACCATCTTGATTTGAGTAATCAATACAATATTTTGATCGGTGAAGATTTTTCTTGTATGTTGATTGATTTTGGTAATGCCCGAAAAGTTGATCGCGTTATGTCGTTTTTCTTTGAGCCTTTTTTAAAATATAGGGATGACGTACGCGCATTGAAAGGGTTGTTTTTGATCACGCCAGAGCTATTGACAGAAGAAGAGCTTATTAGACTTCTTCGTCACCGATCCATGACCAAATATTTTTCTTTTGGTAAGCATGATAAATTCTGCAAAAAGATAGAAGCTTACTACAATGCTAGATACAAAAACTAAAATTTCCGTTAATTTTTTAGCTTACTTGTTATTTAGAGCTTTCAATATAGAGCCCTGATGATGTTTGCCGTATTGCTTCATAAAGAGCGATACCCACGCTAGTTGCTAAATTAAGGCAGCGCACATCTTTGATCATGGGAATCTTAAGAGCTTTTTCAGGCCATCTTTGGAATATTTCTTCTGGAAGACCGTGTGTTTCTGCTCCAAAAACAAGTGTATCTTCAGTAGTGTACTCTACATCTGTATAACAGTTTTTAGCATGACTTGAAAAAAAGTAAAAAGGTGTCGTAAGAGACTCGATGTAGGCTATTAAATCATCGCATTCAGTAATGGATACCTCATCCCAATAATCTAAGCCTGCGCGCTTGAGTTGCCTGCTATCTGTAGAAAAGCCTAAAGGTTTTACTAAAACTAAGCTTGTTCCGGTTACGCTGCAAGTACGCACGATGTTTCCGGTATTTTGAGGGATTTGAGGTTCAAATAAAACAATATTCACGACGTTTAAACGGATTTACAGGGTTTAAAAAAAATAAACTGCAGTTAAATTGGATAACTGCAGTTATACGATTTTAGAGAAATTCTTAAGCAGATTATCTCATAAGATGGGTTTCAGAAGCGATCGTTCCTGCAATTTCATCTGTTTTTTGAGCTTTAGCTGTAGGAATCGTTCCATCTTCTTCTACTTTTGATACGTTCGCTTTAACGATTTCGATCTCAAATTTTAGAAGAGAGTTAGGAGGCATGTAGCCGTTGACTCCATATGCTAGATCAGGATGGATAAAGATTTCTCTTTTTTCTCCTTCTTTCATGCCTACGATAGCTTTTTGAAAACCTGGAATTGTTTCATCTAAGGAGATAAGTTCTTCTTCTTGCGACTCTCCGAATACTTTTCCATCAAGAAAGCGTCCTACATAACGGATCATAGGGGTGAAGTGTTCTTCAACAATAGCTCCTGTTCCTTCTTGAAGTCTTTTATACTGGATTTTCCCTTCTTCAAGAGCAATGATTCCTTCTTGTAAACAGTTAGCTGTCAAAAACGCCTCTGCTTGTGAAAGGTTTTCTTGGCAAGCTTTCTGAAAAGAGAGCTCTTGAATGGTGGTGATCGCTTGAATGCAATCTGCCTCTGACATTGGAGCTTGTTTTCCTGAAAAAGAGTCCTCAATTCCTTTCATCACGAGCTTCATGTCGAAATTCAGCCCTAATGAATCGAGATTTTTTCCTATCAAGTGTCCAAAAGCTTCAGAAACTTTTGCAAGTTCTACGTCATTCGTAGTAGACGCTGTTTCTTCTACTTTTGCATCGGCTGCAAATCCTAGTGCAGGAATCGCAAGAGCGATCAAAAAGTATTTAGTAAACATCACAGCGCTGCGCATTGTCCTTTCTCCTTTTATATTACAATTCAGTCTAGAGGCTAACGTAATTAACGTCAACGTGACCGTTGTTAAATCATTTCTTCAAACGTATGCCTAGCTCATCAAGCTGCGTAATTGCCACGCTAGAAGGAGCTTGCATCATCAAATCTGATGCTTTTTGCGTTTTCGGGAACGCAATCACATCTCGAATACTGTCGGTGTTTGTCAAAATCATTACGATTCTGTCTACGCCGAAAGCGATCCCTCCATGGGGCGGTGTCCCATAGTCTAACGCTTTAATAAAGAAGCCGAATTTCTCTTCAATTTCTGCATCGGTAAGTTTGAGGATTTGGAAAATTTTCTTTTGGATTTCCGGATTGAAGTTTCTGATCGACCCTCCTCCGATTTCACTGCCGTTTAATACCATATCATACGCAAAAGATCGCACTTTGAGAGGATTTTCTTCTAATAAGTGCATATCTTCTGTATGTGGCGAAGTAAATGGGTGGTGCTCACTTCCGAATCCGCCTGTGTTCTTATCGACAGCAAAAAGAGGAAACTCTGTTACCCAAAGGAATTTGAATGTATTTTCAGGAATCAATTTATAGATGTCAGCTAAGTGGCGTCGTAGGTGATCAAGCGCTTGATTGAGACAATCTTTTTCACCAGCTCCTATCAAGATCAAATCGCCAGCTTCTGCTTGCAATCTGCTAACAAGTTCTTGCTGAAGTTGATCATCAAAGAATTTAACGATGCTGGAAGAGAGGCCTTCTTCAGTAACTTTGATATTTGCAAGTCCGGGTAAATTGAAGTTTTTGACAAAATCAGTAAGAGCATCAATTTCTCTTCTTGAAAGATTGGCACCTTTCTTGAGGCAAAGCGCTTTTACAGACCCACCATTGTCTAAAGCTTCTTTGAGCACGCTAAAATCAGATTTTGATGCGATATCATCAATTCTTATGAGCGGCATGCCAAAGCGTAAATCAGGGCGGTCAGTCCCGTAAAACTCTAAGCAATCGCGATGAGTCATGCGCATAAAAGGTCTTTCAACTTCAAGTCCAATCATCTCCTTAAACAAACCTGAAATCATTTCTTCCATCATCATCATCAAATCTTCTGGATCAATAAAGCTCATCTCAATATCGATTTGGGTGAATTCCGGCTGGCGATCAGCACGTAAATCTTCATCTCTAAAGCAGCGCGCTATTTGGAAATAGCGGTCCATTCCCGCGATCATACATAGCTGCTTGTACATTTGAGGAGACTGGGGCAGGGCAAAAAAGCTTCCTGGGAAAGTGCGCGACGGGACTAAATAGTCTCTTGCACCTTCTGGAGTTGATTTAGTCAAAATAGGTGTTTCTACTTCGATAAACGCTCTTTCGTCAAAGAAGCGGCGTACATAAAGAAGGGCTTTATGGCGCATTTGCAAATGCTTAGTGACTACTCCTCTTCGCATATCGAGATATCTGTATGCCAAGCGAAGGTCTTCAGAAACATGGATGTGTTCATCTGCAATAGAAAAAGGAGGTGTTTCAGCTGAGTTGAGGATTGTCAATTCGTACACTTCGATTTCAATAGCGCCCGTAGGTAGTTTCTCATTGATCTTATCAGCTCCTCGTGAGCGAACTTTTCCTCGAATAGAAATTAC
>VGMA01000020.1 GCA_016866575.1 Chlamydiota bacterium | reverse complement strand
TGTCTCTTAAAACGCATAGAATGGCAAGGAAAATTTCTTCCTCATATCAATATGATCTTTCTGTTCTTGATACCACTTTATAGATTGACTAAAGTATAGCTATTAGCGACTCAGCTCTGCTTAATCATAAAACGGAAATATAAAATCTTTAACACAACTCAATTAATATTTTAAGTAATTGATAGTAAAGAATAAAAGGATTTAAGCTCTCTTTAATTGAAGCGATTTCTTCGCTAAAAAAAACGAGTTTGAATAATGAAATATACAAACCTGCAAAAATCGATCAAGTTGATCTATATTCAGCTTTATTGCTATCTGTGCTACTGAGTTTGTCCATTACTTTTTTATTTTGCTCAGGATGCTCTCTATTGATTTCTTTTGGATCTATAGCTGCCATTGCGATGTATCTTAAAGTGCTTGCATATGTGACAATGTTTGCTCTTGTAGCTGTTTGCTATAAATTTAGCTTAAAGAACCTAGATAAAAATCTAGCAAGATAAACTTTCTTATGGGTCCTATTTAAGGACCCTTTTTCTTCAAAGTCGCTATTTTTTGTAGACGATTTTTATGACACTCTCTTCATGATATACAGGAGCAGCGTGAGGATTTTTACGATAAAAAATGACCTGATCTCCATAACGTTCAAACGCCTCATGAATCTGATGCGTTATCACATAATTAGACGCATTTCCAGGTTTTGATCTTACAAAGCCATCTTTTATGTATATACCCATGTGGGTATACGTTTTTCCGTTAAAATAGATTACAAGATCCCCTTCTTTTGGAGATTCTTTGACTTCATATCCCCATCTTTGCATGCGCTCATCGATTACTTCTTTATACAATCGATCGCCTATAGGAGTAAATATTTGCTCTCTAACTCCCCTCTCTTTGATTTCAAGAAGAGCATAATCAAAACAAGATAAGTTGATTTTGCATAACATCTCCCCTTGCCATTGATCTTTAAAGTTTTTATTGATGACGTTGACCTCTTTTTTTGTGTAGCCTAATACTTCCAAATCTTGCTCGGAAAATTCGCCTATTGTTTCTCTTAAAGGCTCATTTAGTTCCCCTTTTAATCTTAGATTGGATAACGCTTCAGTTACATTTTGGATAAGCGAAGTAGTAGATGGCTCTAAAGAGCGCTCTTTTTCAGGCAAAGAAAGTTTACAAACTTTTTTATGTAAAGGCCAATCAGCTCTTTGACATACCTGACCACAATAAATAGCACTTTTACATCTTGAGCATTTCATATTCGCGTTATCGTGATTTATGCAATGAACATACGAGCAGATGTTTGGTGAAGATTTTGCATTTAAAGAAATCGACATACAATCCTTAAAAAATTTAATATAAAATATAGAGCTATTTTCTGTTTTTTATAAGTGCCTGGAAGAGTCGCTTATAATTGTAAAATTTATTGTTTATATGAGCTTTATCATTCCGACTTCACGATAAACGGGTATAGCTTGAGGATTTTTTCGAAAAAATAAGACCTGATTGCCGTAGTAGTGCGAGATCTCATGAATATTATGGATTATCGCATGATCACAGGCATTTCCCGGCTTTGACTTCACAAAGCCATTGTTAAGATATACACCCATATGCGTATAATTTTTTTGATCACAATAAATGACAAGATCCCCTTCTTCTGGAGAATCTTTAACTTCATATCCCCATCTCTGTAGCCTTTCATCGATTACTTCTTTAAATGATCGATTACCGATAGGGATAAAAATTTGCTCTCTAACTCCCCTTTCCTTGACTTCAAGAAGAGCGTAATCAAAACAAGGCAAGTTTGCTTTAGAGAGCCAATCTTTTTTTGATCTACTTTTATAGATACTATTGATGAGTTCTACTTCTTTTTCTGTATATCCAAGAATATCAAGTTCTTCTTGAGAAAACTTTCCAATAGTTACTTTTCTTGAGATTTCCATTATCATGGTGGAACTTGAATTAGGTAAGGCTTGCTTTACGTTTTTTATACAAAAAGAAGCGTCTACTGATCCATTAGAAGACTCTTGAACCCTGGTATTTGTTTGCTCTTTTGCTTTAATAAAAACATTACAAACTTTTTTGTGTGCCGGCCAATCAGCTTTTTGGCATATCTGGCCACAGTAAATAGCACTTTTACATCTCGAACATTTCATATTTGCGCTATCATGATTTACGCATAGCGGATATGAGCAAACATTTGGTAAAGATGTTGTGTTTAAAGAAACGGACATTTAACCCCAATTTTTATAAAGTTGCGTTAAATTATATAAACAAAAAAATTAACGGCAATTAAACTATAAAATTTATATATCTCACATAATGAAAAAAGAAATATCTATTCGAGCCTATCATTCTAGTGATGTAGAAGCCTTAATGAAGATTTTCTATAACACAGTCCACAAAATCAACTGCAAGGACTATACAAAAAAACAATTGGATGTATGGGCACCCTTATCTTGCCTAAAGAGTGTTACATGGGCTGAAAAATTTGCTAAAACGAATCCTATTATAGCTACTATCGATCATCAAATTGTCGGATTTGCTGAGTTTTTAGCAGACGGGTATATCGATTGTTTTTACTGCCACCACGAATGGATCAGAAAAAATGTGGGCTCTACTCTTATGCAAGAAATCCTTCAAAGAGCAAAAAACGCCCCTATTGAACGTGTTTTTTCTGAAGTAAGTATCACGGCAAAACCCTTTTTCGAAAAGTGGGGCTTTCATGTCACATCCTTACAAAAAATCCAAAAAAATGGTGTTGAGCTTATAAATTTTAAGATGGAACGAGAAGTGTAATTACTCTCTATCCTTAGCTAAGCAAAATCAAGTTAGCTCCTAAATACTATACCTTTAAAAACAGGCGATCGCTCTAGGTTGCTCGCCTACTTTGATCTTGCTAACATCACTTGTTTGAATATCAATCAAAGAAACACTAGCATCTAGCTCGTTGCTAACTACAGCTTGCTTACCATCAGAAGTAATCGCAATCCCTGCAGGAGCATTGCCAACAGCAATTGATTGTATTACCGCATTAGAGGGACTTGAAACAGCAATTTGTGTATCAATCACATACACGCAATTATCATAATAACTTGTGACATATGCATTCAATCCATCAGGAGCTATAGCTATTGCCTCAAAATGTTGGCCTGCTATTTGGATCGTTGATACTACTTCATATGTTCTTGTATCTATTACGAAAAGCAAACTAGAGCAACTAGGCAAAGGTAGCGCTCCGCAAAAAGAATTGGTATCTGAACTAACTGCATACAAATATCTTCCATCTGGCGTGATAGCGAGTGCCTCTAAAACATTTGGGATTGAGATTGTTTTTATTAAAGTTCGTTTTACAACATCGATGACACTAATCTTGCTTGGATTTTTTCGATTTGCTACATACAAACGCTTTCCATCAAAACTCAACTTCAGTGCGCCAAGAAAATCACCTACCGGTATGCTTTTAATAATCTTAAAAGAGTGTGCATCTATCACATGTACATTAGCGTTCTTTTTATTATCAGAGACATATATCTCATCTTTGTACCGGGTGTTGATAGCTAGATCAGTCCCAGACAAATGAGAAATCAAACCAACACTTTGACCACTTTTTCTATCAATTTTATCCAAAAAATAGCTTTTGTTCTTAGAGTTGTAATTTGCTACAAAGATATAATCTTGTGTAATAATAAGCTTATGCGGGTTAAGTAGATTAGCGCTAAAAGTTCTGAGTACACGGTTTGTATTGAGATCGATTTCTTGAACAGTATTACTTGCCTGATTTACAACAAAGCACATCCTTAACCCTTCTTTTTACTGCATCTTATCAAACGCTCTGATAAATAATCTCAAAAAACTCACTATCAACAACTTAATAAAACATAATTTCCCAATCTATGAAAGGCTTTTTGACAAAAATTTATACTTCTATTGGAATTAAATAATGCTAAATTTAAGAATCAATTAGATTGAGGCTGTGTTGAAAAAGTCAGTTTAGCCATCTAGCGCTAGGCCGCTTTGCGTCTCTGTTAGCAGACAGAGGGCGTTAGCCCGTCTTACCGAAGCTAAGACAAAGCGACCTTCATTCTCATTTCGTTTAACAATTAACATCTTGCTGTGTTCTCAACGCACTGTTTATCAAAGTGTTTCGAAAACAATCGTTCGCCAAATAGTCGCTTTTTTCTAGAAAACACAGACTCTACCAAGACTCTTTGACTATATCCTGATAGCTTTGCTCATATTGACTTAGCCTCCTTGTCTCCACCTAACCATCGAATTGCTGCAATAGCTTGATCCCTTTCGCTACTTGTACCTCGATAGCGAGCATTCCTCGGTGGTGGAATTAGTGCTTTTGCTTTTGTCTTTTTGATCACCTCTCGACAGCCACTCCGATCATATGCTCCGTCTCCCATCACGACTTCAATCTTGCCTGGCACTTTATCTAATAGCTTTTTGGTTACACTACTATCAGCCACTGTCGATTGAGTTATACACTCTGCAACAATTTCGCAAGTCTCAGCATCAACAGCTAAATGCAGTTTAACCCATTTTCTTGGAGTACTCCGACCATGTATCTTAACCTTCCATTCTTCTTCACCGCAAATCTTAGTGCCAGATGCATCCAAAATTACGGTGATGGCTCGGTTAGACTTTAAAATATCTAGCGATAGTTTCAATTTCTCAACCCTTTTGCCTATTAAGGAATAGGTGGGGATGCTCATCGCTTTCTTCTTAACTAGAGACTTGGCAAAGCCCTCTAAAGCTCATTAAGGAAGGCGAAATTTAATCTTAAGTATGAACAATACGTGTATCAGTGGATCGGAGAATTGCTAAGGGCGGCCCATACTTTGTAATCTCTTGGATTGTGAGCCATGATGCAGAGATCTAAACACTTTTGAATCAATGAAGAAAGAAATACTTCCCTGTTTAACTAGATGTTTGTTATGCCCTGACCAATTGCGTTCGCGCATCTAGAACTCCTTAGTTTGTCTTACCGGACAGCAAAGGAGTTTCTTTATTTTAGGACATTTTTAGCAACAACTCTCGGGAAAACTTTTCAATTATATAAGAATGGGTGGGGCGCTTTGCCTTAACTTAGGTAAGACGGGCTAACGCAGACGCAAAGCGTTCCAGCGTTAGATTTTTAAACCGACTTTTTCAACACAGCTTTCGATTGATTGCAAAATAAAGATTAGACACTTAATTGTTTAAAATAAAATATTGATTTTTTTTATTAATTTTTATAATTTAAGGATGAAAAAAATCTCTACCATTTTTATTTTTGCTATACTGTCAACACTATCAGCCACCAAGGTTATTCGTATGAAATGGTTTTATGGATTTGTGTTCACAATGACAGTGCTTGCTCAACTACTGCCAAGCAAGTGTTATTCAGCTAATTCACGCAAAGTAAAATCCCATTCATCTGAATTTACAATATTTTTTCAAGAAATAGGCTGCCCTTTACAAGGCAAATCAGATAATGAAATTCAAGAATTTTTACCCTATTGGATAGCGAATAAACAGAATCAAGATCTATTTCTCTCCAAGTTATCAGAGCATATAGAGAATAAAGGAAATCATATTTCAGAAGAAACGTTAAGTCATCTAAAAGATTCTTTAAGGCTATGGTATTCCACAATAAAATCCGATAAATCAGTTCGCTTTGAAAGAAAAAACTTGTTAACTCTTCCCAATATGGCTCTTGGTTGCGAAAAAAACACACGTAGTTCTTCTGAGCAAGACGATTCCATAGATGAGTACCTTGAATCTATGAGAAAAGAATCGGATGAACTAAAGAGTGAAGCAAGAGATACTGTCTTAAGAGCCATTGGAGAAGCTGTCAGTGCTGGCGCCTCTTTTGCAGCACTGCAACCTGAAGTAGCTATAATACCCGGTTATTTTGCTTGCAAAGACTTTGTAGAGGCTTGCGAAATATACAATCAAGCCATAGAATTAGACCGTAAAATAGAAGAATTAGAAGAACCTCTTGATGAGGAAAAGCCAACAAAAATATGGTGGAAATTTTGGGAATAGACAATAAGTTATCAAAACAAACCAGTTTTAAAATCTGGTGGAAGAAGGGTGGCTCACTTCAAGTCTTGATAGCCTTTATGACCCTTGCCATCTTAATAACCTTTTCCGATAATTCACTAATTCTCGGAATTACGATGTGCGCCATAGCCTTATGGGGATTTAGCAAGCTATTCTTTAAACAACAGCACAGCTATTTCATCTTTATCATGTCCCTCTGGATCTTATATAAAGGGATTACAGAAATATTATCATGTTACAGCTAGTTTAGCAAAATAGAGGGCATTATCGTAAAAATCGCTCTTTCATCCTCTGAAAAGTAGTTGTTAATCGAATGCTAATTTAAAGCAAAGATGATGTTTGTTATACCCTGACCAATTGCATTCGCGCATCTAGAACTCCTTAGTTTGTCTTACCGGACAGCAAAGGAGTTTCTTTATTTTAGGACATTTTTAGCAACAACTCTCGGGAAAACTTTTCAATTATATAAGAATGGGTGGGGCGCTTTGCCTTACCTTCGGTAAGACGGGCTAACGCAGACGCAAAGCGTTCCAGCGTTAGATTTTTAAACCGACTTTTTCAACACAGCTTTCGATTGATTGCAAAATAAAGATTTTACAATTAATTGTTTAAAATAAAATATTGATTTTTTTTCATTAATTTTTATAATTTATAGGATGAAAAAAATCTCTACCATTTTTATTTTTGCTATACTATTAACTAATCCATTAAGAGCTGACCATATTCATTTCTGGACATCTACACAGAGATTGATAGACACAACTAATTTAGAAAACTCAGTATTATTATATCTTATTAATCTGGGTATAAATCCAAAAACTGATTTACGAAAACCACTATGTTTATCAGCTATTGATGATCCTAAATGGGAAAGAGCGATTCCTTTAATCGTTGCTGGTACTATTCTATTGCCTTTTCCGCCCACACGAAAGTTTGGAATTATGTTAATAACAATGGGTATTGAATATCTTGGATGGGAATATTACAACCATGTTTGGGATTATCTAGATGATCTTAATCTTTCTTTTGATAAAACACTAATTCAAAAACCAGAGTAATAGATGACACACTCCCCACTTTTTTTACAATTCTTCACTGTAGCCGGATTTATCGGAGCCCTATTTGGATGGGGATGGATCATGAAAGGTTTAATCAATGAAATGGCCAAGTGGAATACACTTAAATCTTGGCAAAGGCTTTCCTACTGCGCAATTTTTTTACTTCTGCTGTTTTTAGCCCTCGGGGTCTTATTCAAATTTGACGCCCGTTTCACGAAAGTTTTTGGCATCTAAAAAACTCTAGTAAAGCTGGGTTTATTGACTTATAAAAGGTGAAAATTTAGCGATGTCTTCTATTAATATTGACAGTTAGGGCATACGTGTGTCCCCCGCTGGGCCACCTTTAATTTTATGATAATGTGGCCGCATCTAGGACAAGGCTCTTTATCACGCCGAAACACGTTGAGCTTATATTGGTTGCCTCCTCTTTTTCCACTAACATTAAAATAGTTAGAGCGATGTGTCCCTAAAGAAGTGCCTAAGTTCTCAATCCCTTTTTCTAATACTTTAGGAATTGCATGAAATAAATCGTGCATTTGTTCATGCGATAATGTGTTCGAAAAACGCTGCGGATCAATTTTTGCTTCCCAAAGAGCTTCGTCTACATAAATATTTCCTAGACCGCAGATGTGTTTTTGATCCAACAAAAACGGCTTTATTTGACGAGAATGTGCATTCAATAATGCTTTAAAACTCTCAAACGTGAAATCTTTTGAAAAAGGATCTACTCCGATATGATCAATGGCATCTAACGTCTTAACTAAAGAAAATCGGCCAAACTTGCGCTGGTCAGCATAATGCAACACCTGGCCATCTTCCAAGTAGATTCTCACGCGTTCATGATTAGACGGCATGCTAAGAAGAAATTTTCCTGTCATTCTTAAGTGAACAAGCAAAAAGCCCTCAAAAAGATGAAAGACTATGTATTTTCCTTGGCGAGTAATTTTGAGAATCTTCTGATTTTCTATTAATTGTAAAAATTTTGAAACCTCAGGAGTCGCTACCGTCCGATTCCAAAAAACCTCTGCCTTAAGAATCTTCTTACCAACTACATGAGCCTCATTCAACTCTCTAACAATTGTCTCTACTTCAGGCAACTCAGGCATTTTTTTCCTAATATGCATATTTAATGGCACTTTGATTATAACCCATCACGCGCACCTTTTCAACTTTTTGAAAATAGAAGCGAAACAAGATTGAAAGAAAAAATATTTTAAATTAAATTTTTGAAAACAAAATAAATGTACAAAAATTTTTAAATGATAAAGTTTTTATTTTTTATTATCACATTAACAATCAATTTGTTGCATAGCAGCGACGAGTTTGATTGGATGAGTTACTACCCTACTGTACAAAACGATGTAAAAAAAATCAGACGTTTGAAAAAACCTGTGGTAATCAGCTTAGGATCTACCTGCAGCCCTTCTTATATGAGTCAGGTTTGTGGATTAAGAACTTATTCTTTCCCAAACGACTGGAATTGGACTCCGTTTTCAAGTCTAGTAAAATTGCTAGAAAATGATTATTACAATTTTTTCAATTATGAATATTTCACAATTACAGATTACGGGGTCATGCACATCGATTATGGCATTGTTTTACCCCATCTTAGGCTTGATTTAAAAAATTGGGCTTTAAATGAAAATGGTACAACGGTTGCACTGAATGAAATAGCTATGCAAGAATACATAACTGAAAAAGAAAAATTTAGTCGCAGAGTTGCTCGTATGTATAGCGTACTTTCAACTTCTCTTCCTGTCTATTTTCTGCGTCATGGTGCAATCACAATAGATGAAGCTCATCAATTGTACAATCTGTTGCATCAAAAATTTCCAGATGCCAATTTTACCTTGATCTGCATCTCTTACTATGAAGATGATGGAGTATGCTATCAAGAAAGCCCCTTTTATTTTTTTCCTAAAGAAAAGGACGATGAATTCTCAAATAGGGATGAATATATAAAGTATATCATCAAGCACTACATCAAAAACACAAAAGATAGAGCTCTTTTCTGACGTGTGGCGCAAGATATTAGGGTATGATTGCTTTACTTTCCTTTTTTCCATTTGCCATGATTGAAAATGTTTTTGAAGAAGATTTTGCGCAAGATTTCAAGAACAAAAAGTAAAATACCTGGTATTACAACGATCGCAATTTGATAGGCGTTTAGAGGCGTTGTTTCAAATGCTTTTTGTAAAAAAGGTATGTACAAAATCATGATTTGTAAAATTGCGCCAATCACAACAGGTATAAGAAGCGCCTTATTGGTAAATAGACCTAGCTCAAATACTGTTTTTTCATCTGATCGCACATTGAAAGCCATCAGCCACTCAAATACAACTAATGAAGTAAACACCATCGTCCTAGCTATGTTGATGCCATAATGAGGTAAAACAAGATCATACATTCCAAAGGTTGCTAAACCAAGTGTAAAAGAAAGAAATAATATCCGTTGAATCATCCCTGGATATACAAGTTTTACTTCTTTTGATCTTGGCGGCTGTAAAAGTTCTTCGCCGGTTTTTGGCTCTAAGGCTAAAGGTATGGCTACAATCACTCCGGTAACGAGATTGATCCAAAGAATCTGTAGAGGCACTAAATAAATGTAATCGGTAAATAGCACGCTGAGGATTAGCCCTAAAAGTTCTCCAATACAGGTAGTTAATAGAAATGTTGTTACAAAACGGAGCCTATTGAATATTGCTCTGCCCTCTTCAACTGCTGCTTGTATCGATGAAAAATTATCATCCAATAAAATCATGTCAGCTGCTTCTTTAGCAACGTCTGTTCCGGTAATACCCATAGAAACACCAATATCAGCAGCTTCGAGAGCTGGAGCGTCATTCACTCCATCTCCAGTCATCGCTACAACAGCCCCTATTTCTTTTAATGCTTTAACTATCTTGTATTTATGGATAGGTTCAATGCGAGCATATACATTGATGTCATGAACGCGCTTTTGCATTTCTTCATCAGAAAAATTTTGTATTTCATAACTTGTTAGGACCCCTTTACTAGCATCAATACCTAATTTATTTGCAATCACTTGAGCTGTAAAAGGATTATCCCCTGTTATCATAATAACGCGAATACCTGCCTTGTGACAGCAGTGTATTGCATGTTTTGCTTCTTCTCTTGGAGGATCGAGCATACCGAAAAAACCGACAATATTGAGTTTGCCCTGGATACTTTTTTCATCAAAATGTTTATGCGTGTCAAGTTCAAAAAAACCTGCCGCAAGTATTCTTAAACCCTTGGCAGCATATTTTTTAGCTTCATTCTCTATTTCGATTTTTTCTTCTTTTGAAAGTGAAGAGAATCCTAATAAGGTTTCTAAAGAACCTTTGACAAAAGCAAAAAGACCGTTTGGACCTTGGCAAACTGTGGCCATATATCTTTTTTCACTTTCAAAAGGGATTTCTTGTAATCTATGATACGAATTTCTGATCTGAATATGGTCCATTCCCTCTTTTTCTGCAGCAATAAGTAAAGCTGATTCTGTCGGATCTCCGATCGCTTCATAAACGCCATCAATTTTTTTGATTTCAGAATTACTAGCTAAAACTCCTATTTCGTATAACAGTCCGAGTGTGTGCTTGCTTGTATTATGGATGTAAACATCTGTTACAGTCATTTGGTTTAAGGTCAACGTTCCTGTCTTATCTGATGCAATCACTGTTGTTGATCCAAGCGTTTCAACAGCTGCAAGTCTTCTGATTAGAGCGTTTTTCTTAGCCATAATATGCATACCTTTAGCTAAAACAATCGTCACAGCTGCGGGAAGACCTTCAGGAATTGCCGCAATAGATCCTGAAATGGCAAATAGTAAAATATCGATCCAGCTAAAACCTTTATAATAAGTCACAAAAACCAAAATCAAAATCATGCATAAAACAAATAACGCCATCCACATCGTCAAAGAATGTATGCTTTTTTGTAAGGGCGTTTTTTCAGGCTTGATCTCTTGGATCAAAGAAGCTACTTTGCCTAATTCAGTATTGATGCCACTAGCAACACAAATCACAGTAGCTTTGCCTGTAGCAACTGTTGTTGAGGTATACACCATGTTTTTTCTTTCTGCCAAAACCGTGTCTTTATCCATATCGAGAGCATGCTTTTCTATAATCAACGATTCCCCTGTTAGACTAGATTCATTGACCTTAAAATAAGAACACTCAAGGATTCGGCAATCAGCAGGTATTTTATCACCTGATTCAAGAAAAATCACATCGCCAGGAACAATAAACTCACTATTGATCACCTCTAAAGTAGCATCTCTTATGACCTTAACTTTCAAACTATAGAATTTCTTCAACGACTCCAATGCATTTTCAGCACGCATTTCTTGAAAAAAACCTATCAATACCATCACTAAAATTGTAAAAAAAAGAACGGAGCCATCGAGATATTCCCCCACAGAGATCTTCAGTAAAACCGCAAGAAATAGTATACAAACTAAAGGGTTTAGAAATTGCCTTGTAAAAATTGAAAAAATAGACAATTTTTTGACTGTCTGTATGACATTTTTGCCAAATGCAGAAATCCTCAAAGAAACTTGTTTGCTTGTCAGCCCCTCTAATGAAGAATCTAACTGTTTAAAAAGCTCTTCTTTAGTTAAGAGGTGCCACTTAATTTCCTCGAGCTTCTTGAAGGTTTGATAAGACATATAAAGCCCCTGAAATTAAGATGAAATTTTTAAAAATGTATTGACCTTCTAGAGTTAACCCGTAAGGAAAAACTGTAAAGCAATCTTCAGGGTTGATAAAAACAGGAACAAAAGTGCCAGGAATCAGCATAAAAAAAAGAACAAGTGCTATTCGATTGAATTTTTTGATGCAAAAGCAGACTCCAATGCATACCTCCCAAAATCCAAGTCCAATCACAAAGTGGTGCTCATTGATCAAAAATGCAGCTTTCTTCACAAGTTCGGAAATAGGACTTAACCCTATAATTTTTAAAAAACCAAACCAAAAAAATGTCAATCCTAGTGAATAGCGCATACATGCTGGTGCGATTTTTTTCACTTGATCGATCACGATTTTTTCAGCTTTTAGATAACTCTGAATGAGCATGATTACACCCCTTTTTAGAAGAAATAATCAAAAAAAAGATAATTGAAAAGAAAAAAAAGAGCTCTAAATCGATGACTTAGAGCCCCAAAAGGGTTAATTTTGTGCTGTTTCAACTAGATAGTGTTGAAGATTTGCTCCCCAAGGAAGTTGGATATGATGGGCTGTTCCATTCTCAAAGGTGAACTTAAGGGTGTTGATTCCCCCTTCTGCTTCTTGATTTTCAACTACGTAATGAAAATATGAAGGACCTTCTTGAACAACTTCATTTTCTTCTGCATCATCGCCTGCTTTGATCAATTTGTTAGAAGGATCATAAGCTATTTCAATGTGATAAGAAGTTGGAACTAAAGAAGCAAGTTTTGCCATACATACGATTTTTCCATCTAAATCAACTGTGATCAAAGGATGTGGAAAACACTGCAGCCATTCGTATTCTTCACTCTCTTCTTTTTTCAATCGAATGGTGATCTCTTCTGCTGGTAAAAATCCTTTAGAGCTAAGAATCATAACAGGATTGTTTTTTAAAATAGGCTCATCTTTAAGCATTTGCGGCATATTTGCAATGTCATTGATGCTCACTACAAACTGCTTTACGTTAAAAAATGGGCTCTCTTCTTTTGTGTTATAAGGAAATAATCTCTTCATTTCACAAGATTCAATCTCACTTTGAGAAAAATTTTCAAAAACAATGATGTTTTTAGCAAATCCTTCATCTAGTTTATCAAACCACTCTTCTTGGCAAGGTATTACCCGAATGGCTCTTGCCGCTTTTGTTTGTTTCATTTCATTACCTGTACTTTTTTTAGATAATTTGTAGACAAACCACCCGCCGATGATGACTGCAATAGAGACTAAGAGAATAATTTTTGATCTTAACAACATGATATCTTCTATACTTTAAGGGTTTTTTGTATGGAAATTGATTGATTGCCACTAAAGGCATTTTTCATAGTTTGCATAATTTTTTGAGTCTATCAGACACATTCAATCTCACCCAAGCAAAAATTTGAAAAATTGCAGGGCGATTTTTCTGATTTTTTAAGCTAAAAGCCAAGGACTAAAACTCTCTTAATCTAAAAACCACCTACTTTGATTCCTGAAAACGCAAATGCAAAAAAATGCAAAGTTTAATCCATTGTTTGTTAATAACATGAAAAATTTAGAGCGATTTGAATTCTCTTTCTAATTGATTTTAATTTGCACGATCTTTAAAAAATGATCTTTTTAAGAATTTTTCAGAATATGAATTCTATGTTTTGTTATTTTCTTCTTTTTACGATCGCATTGAATGCGTTTATCTTTGCAGACCCATTCGTTCAAGATGGTCCTGTGGAAAGATCCTTTGAAAGTTCTAACCAGCTCATCGGCGGCCTTGTCAACCCTCTTAACGGACAAATTTCTCTATCAGAAATAGATCTGATCGCTAATGGAGCGCAAAATCTTGTGCTGAAACGATCTTATTACGCTCCAACTTTAAGAAAAGAATATGGGATTACAAAAAGCTCAGATCAAGCAGGCCTTGCTTATAACTTGACCCGCGCAAAAGGTTGGATTTTTTTCCCACACCTTTTAATCACCATGATACAAGATGTGATTGTGATTACAGAGCCTGACGGATCAAAGCTCGTTTTCAAAGAAGACTATCTTGGAAACATCAAACTTTTATCCGATTCAGGATCAAGAAATAGTGATGGCTTTGTGATTAGCTCGCAATTTGATGCAAGAAATACCAAATGCTCAAGAAATGATGACACCATCACAATCCATTCCAAAGATGGCACAATCCGTTACTACGAACGAGGGCAATCTCTAGGAAACGAAAAATGGAATTTTTATCTCACTGAAGAAAAACTTCCAAACGGTAGATGGATTATCTACACATACAGCAACGATTTAGAAAAGCTGATTTCGATCGAAGCAAGAGATCCTTACAAACACTTTATTTACTCTAAACTCTTCCGCTGCCAAAACGGCTGGAATACTCATACAGGATTAGAAGCACGTTATGACTTCAATGTCTTTTCCTCTAAAGGCCTATGGTTTAATTGGTGGCCTCCCGGTGCTGGCGGATATGATAGCCACCACTTTTTCTTAAAAAAAGTAGACTCCCCTTTTTGTAAAAAAGAATATGCACAAACCTCAAGGGGCAATTTACACTTTTGCTACGATCAGTTTTCCTCAAAATATGAAACTTCTCTAGAAGCTTTAAGAGTATCCCAAATCGAGCTGCCTGTTGGAGAAAACGATGAAAATGTTGTCACACACAATATCTTCTACAGCGATCGGCTTGTGATGTCAAAAAATCCCGACGGAACAAAGACATTTTATAGCTATAACAAAGATTTCTGCTTAGTCAAGATGTCCCACGCTAAACAGTTAACGCGATTTAGATGGGATAATGGCTATCTTAAAAGCACAGAAGTAAAGGGTCTTTATAAAAAAGAATATGAATGCGACAGCTGTGGCAATCCTGTATTGGAGCGTTATATTGGTGATTTTGGAGAGCATGTCATCCATCGTGAATATGAGAAAAATCTTTTAGTCAAAGAAGATACTGAAGAAAGCACTACGCTCTACTCATACTTACAAGACACTAACCTCATCACCTCTAAAACCACAAACGGAAGATGTGAATATTTTAAATATGATGAATACAACAATTTGATTGAAAGCTTCACAAACAATCAACTTACCAAATACATTTTATTTCCAGAAGGTCCTCATGTCCATAAAGTTGAGTGGATAATTAAACATGATCGTATGGTTCAATACGATTACGATCAGCATGGCTATATTGCTAAAGAAAAGCATTACGACAAAAATGGAGACTACCTCTATACCCTATACAAAACCTGTAATGAAAGAGGAAATCTTTTTTCTGAAACCGATCCTTATGGCAAAGAGTATTTTTATGAGTACGATAAAGAAGGAAGACTCTTAAGTTCCACTAAAACAAAACAGCGCTTTACCTACGATACTAGAGGCCGTTTAACCTCGAGCTCTGATCCTTTATATGAAACAACTTACAAATACAATATCGCTGATCAGCTAATCGAAAAAACCGACCGATTTGGAACATGCTACTATGAATATAAAGATGGCTGCTTAGTCAAAACGATCGATAAAGATCGCATCTACGCATTTAGCTACGATATTTATGGAAGAAAAATATCCTCGACAGATCCTAACGGCAACACCACCTACTATGAGTATAACTCTAGAGGCCAAATCGTTAAAACCCTCTATCCAGACGGAACGTACACCACTTGCACATACTATCCAAACGGTAGGCTCAAATCTGAGCAAGATAAAGATGAAAACACCATTTCGTATGTGTACGATGGCTTTGGAAGAGTGATCAAAAAAATCTACGATTCGATTGGAGAAGAGACTTTTACCTTTGATGATTGGAATCTACTCAGCATGCAAGATCTTGAGGGATACACCACTTACTATAGTTACGATGATTTTGGACGTAAAATCAAAGAGATG